>JBNKOV010000115.1:0-11040 GCA_050294955.1 Holophagae bacterium | reverse complement strand
AGACATGCCACAACTCTTGACAACATGGTTGAAATGTTGCTGATCATGCTTTGAATTTTCGAAGCAAAAAAAAAAGATTGGGTCGCGCATTCCGAAAGGGTCACTACATGGCACATTTTGAAAATTAAATCCCTTCTGCAAGATGAGGGGTTTACGGTGTCCGGCGCGAGAAAAAAACTTCAGGAAAAAGATGTGGCTGTAAGCGAGCCTAAGCCCAGCGTTCCCAAGCCTAAACCTTCGTCTGAGCTTGCGGAGGTCAAGGCCATTCTGCAAAATCTCATAAATATGCTTGACCGGGATTGAGGAACTTGATAGTATGCACGCTGCACACGGTCGGAGCGTGGCGCAGCCTGGTAGCGCACTCCCTTGGGGTGGGAGAGGTCGTAAGTTCAAATCTTATCGCTCCGACCATTTCCCCTTTCCCTTCATGAGAACATGGCGATCCAAAAGGCGCGTTTATTTTTTGCCTGTATTTGCCGGTTCCGCTCTGGGGATGCTAAGATAGAGAAGAGAAAGTCTTTTAGGGCTTTCGCCCGGTTTTGGGTTTTGGAGTGGAAGAGATGGGGAAAAAGGTGGCCACTACGCATCGTCGCAAGGGCGGCGTCTTTGTTAAGACGGTTGAGCCGGACTCGTCTGCCTTTGAATGTGGGATTGAACCTGGCGATAAAATTATCTCTATTAATGAGATTGTGATTGCTGACAGCCTCAGCTATACCTTTAATATTGCGCGTCCCGATCTGCTTTTACTGGTTGAGAAGCCTGACGGCGAGCTGTGGGAATTGGAAGTGGATCACGAGCCTGATGTGTCTTTTGGGGTTGTTCTTGAGGACGATCCGATCATGCTCTGCCGCAATAAATGCATTTTTTGCTTTGTTGATCAGAATCCCAAGGGCTACCGCAAGTCTCTCCTCATTAAGGATGAAGATATTCGTCTTTCGTTTATGTATGGCAATTACAGTACGTTGTCTTCTACAGACGCGGCGGAAGAGGCCCGTATTATTCGTGAAAAAATCACGCCGCTTTATGTTTCTGTTCATGCCACCGACCCGGCGACCCGTGTGTTTATGTTGAAAAGCAAAAAGCAGGGCGATATTTTAGAGCGTTTGCGCCGATTTACGGAAAACGGCATCGAATTCCATGCTCAAATTGTGTTGTGCCCTGGCATTAATGACGGCAAGATTTTGGATAAAACGTTGAATGAGCTGGCGCAGCTACATCCGGGGTGTTTGTCGATTGCGGTGGTGCCTTTGGGCATTACTTCCCATCGTCAGGGTCTTACTCAGTTAACCCCTGTTTCTGACGCTTACTGCCATGAAATAATTGATTTCTGCCGTCCCTACCAGGAACGATTCTCCAGCGAATTGGGCGATCCCTTGATCTATCTTGGCGATGAATTCTATTTGCGAGCGGGTGTTCCGCTTCCGTCTATTGCTGATTATGGCGATTTTCCTCAAATGGAGAATGGGATTGGCATGGTGCGTCGATTTATTGAGGAGTTCAAGGAAAAGCTCCCCCTTGCTCAAATTCCCCAGGGTTTGCAGGGCACTTTAATTACAGGCGCTTTATTTGGCCCTGTTCTGGAGTCTCTGATCGATGAACTCAATACCCAGAAACAGGCTTCACTGTCGGTGGCTACCATTCGCAACGACGCTTTTGGCGCCGATTTAATTAATGTGGCAGGTCTGGTCCATGGAGTGGATATCATTAATCAGTGTAAGAATAGAAATCTAGGCGACTTTGTCCTGTTTCCTCAGGTGATGTTGAAAGACCCTGAAGACGATCCCATTCTGATTGACGATTACGGCCCTAATAAAATGGCCTCCGCTTTGGGAAAACCCATTGTTTGCAGCGGCAACACGGCGGGCGAATTATTGGATGTATTGGAAAACTGGCAGGATCACCAATTGCGCGGAAAGACGAGCCGCGATGATCTGGCGACTGCTGTTTAGGATTCTTTCCAAACCTGTGGAGAAGAGGTGTATGCATGGCGGTTCATATTGAACTCATTGACGGGAAACACGAGGCGGCGGTTCAAGGCTTTGCAGTGGACCCGCGAATCTCAGCTACGACCACGTTGCCCTATCCCTACCCCGAAGGCGCGGCTCGGGAATGGATTGATAAATCTCTTGATAGCAGAGCTAAGGGTTTGGTGTATGAATATGCGGTGATGGATGGCCAGGAGTTGGTTGGCGTCTGCGGCATTCTCAATATTTCACAGGGCGAAGGTGAAATCGGATACTGGACCGGAACCCCTCATTGGGGAAAAGGCTATGCATCCTTTGCTGTTTCTCGCCTCCTGGAGCAGGGTTTCACTGAACTTTCCCTAAACCGGCTCTACGCCAAGAGCCTGGTTGTCAATCGCGCTTCATGCAGAGTTCTCGAAAAAGCAGGTTTCCACTTAACCGAGGTAAATGAGCTGCCCGACAGTAAATGGCCAGGCGAACCAGTTGCGATATTTGAGCAACGGGTGGAAATGTGGCGCGTGGGGCAGGGGATTTAAGCGGACTTGTTGGCTCCCATTGATAAACTGTAGGTTACATAGGCTTGTGAAAGGCCTGTTGCTGCTGTGTTTTCATCGGTCGCATCTCTTTTATCTCCCTTGAGAGTCAGTCTTTGTTTGGCATATGGCCAACTTTCTGGTATAAATGCAGAGTTGCGTATTTTTTTGTGGGACCATGGATAGCAAAAATGCCAGATCTTTTCCTTTTACGTCATGGCGAAGCCGAAACGCCTTATTCTTCACAGCCCGATCGATCTCGAAAGTTGTCACCCAAGGGCATTACCGATATCCAGAATCAGGCCCGTAAGCATTTTTCCTCCTATTCTGGAACCATTAAAATATTTCATTCTCCATTGGTTCGCACCACGCAGACGGCGGAACTGGTAAACGAAATCCTGGATGTGGAGATGATTGTCCAGCCCCGTCTTGTTCCATCGGGAAATGTTGACGCCGTCATTGAGTTGTTGCTGGGTGTCTCCCACGATCTACTTTTTGTGACCCATCTCCCGCTTGTCGCTGATCTTGCATCAGAGCTTACAAGCAAGCGCTATCCGTTCTTTCCAGGCACATGCGCCAAGATTGTTCGCAGCGACCTGTTTTCGCAAAAGGGGGATTTGGAGTGGTTGTCCCACCCCTGATCCAACGAGGCGTTCTGGTGTCATTCGATTCGCTTCAGCGGTTCTTTGAGGTGGGTTTTGCGCCTACGTCGATGAGGGTGTTTACAGCTTCCGCCAGGTATTGAATGGCTTGGATGCTCGGGTATTTGCGGGCATCGGATTGGACGCTGTCCCATTCAATGGTCTTCCGGTAGTTGCGAATGGAGCGCTCCGATCCGGGTGGCTGATAGCTGGAAAGGCTGATGTCGATGATGGTTTTCATGGAGCCCGCGTGAAGCTCCGCCTCTTGTTCTTCAGGGGTTCGCCCCCGCTGATCCCGGTCGTTTTCTATGTTTTCTATTATGTCGCGAACGGAGTCTTCGTCGAAGAGCATCACCCGTTTCTGCGACAACAGGCTCACGAGATCCTTGACTTCATCTTTTGCGATCCTTGCGGTGGTCTCTGCATTCCTGTCATTGCCTGGTTTAACCACCCGAACGGTTCCCGATCCATAAACTCTTAAGTAGGCTTCCTGGGAGCGACCGGGTTGTGGCGCTCCCAGTCTCAGTTGAATAACCGGCTCGTTGTCATTGTCCTGGATGATGAACTTGCCGCCCAGTCCATCTTCACCGCTGGTTTGCGCCCAAGCGGGGACCAGGCTTGCCAGAACCGCCAACGCTATCCATTTTGTGAATCTTCTCGCCTTTTGCATGTTCTATAACCTCTTCAATCCCTGCTTTCTATTGGTCAAATACCCCATGGTTCGCCAGTATGGGGAACTCATTTTTTGGGGTATCTCGCGCTGGTCGGCTTTTGGTGATCTCACCGTATAAATGGGGAAGGCGCCATGCAGAGAAGGGGAATATGCGGCTATGGGTCTTTGGGGTGAAGGCTTTGAAAGGTCGGTCTCCCAAGAGGTGATAGCAAGTCTATATTCCATCGTTTAAGAACTCCATGGGGTTTTCCCCGTTTGCCTGGCAACCTTGCTGCCCTGGCTTCCTCGGAAGCTTTAGGCCAATGGCTTTGCGTCCCGCCCTTTCGAACGGTTTGCTCTTTTCAAACTGGCTAACCGAAAGGGGTTCGGTCGGAGTCAGCACTATAGCTCTTCGTGCGCCATGCTCTCAATCTTAACCTCAAGATGGGTCTTTGTGATCTGGCTCACAGTGATAGGCAATGGTTTTGCGAAGCATTGCAGGTGCGAATCCCAGGTCAAGTTTTCCTGAAACCAGGGGTGGGATGGGGTAAAATAGGATCGGTTTGACGGTGGCGCAGTCTTTGGCGTTTCACCCAGTTGTTGATGGAAGGGAGCCCCATTGTTTTATCCTGTAATTAAACCGTTTCTCATGAAGATGGACCCTGAGTCCGCCCATAATCTTGCCGTTAAGGTGATTACCAGTCCACTGGCGAAACCGGTCTTTGGTTTGAACCGCATGCTGAAAAAACCTTCGAACGACTTTTTGAAGACGGATTTATGCGGCATTCCACTGGCGAATCCGGTGGGTCTGGCTGCTGGCTTCGATAAAAATGGGGAGATGTTCCCCCATCTTCATAATCTGGGCTTCGGCTTTATTGAGGTGGGCACTGTTACGGGGCTTGCGCAACCCGGAAATGAAAAACCACGGTTATTTCGATTGATCCCTGATCAGGCTTTAATCAACCGCATGGGCTTCAACAACGAAGGTGCGGAGAAGATGGCGGAAAGGCTGGCGGCCTCTCGCAGCGTTGTGCCATTGGGCGGCAATATTGGCAAGTCTAAAGTGACCCCATTGGAAGACGCCAAGTCCGATTACGAGAAATCTTTTAAATTGCTTAAACCCCATGTGGATTATTTTGTGGTGAACGTGAGCAGTCCCAATACACCAAACCTGAGGAAACTGCAGGAACGGGAGCCCCTTATGGACTTGCTGCGTCACCTCATGGCGCTCAATGAAAACCCCAAACTGCCCCTGCTTTTGAAAATTGCGCCGGATTTGAACGAGGCCCAATTGGAGGATATAGTCGCGGTGGTGGATGAATGTGGTTTGCATGGGGTTATCGCCACCAACACCACGATTTCCCGGGAGAATCTCAGCGCGTCGGTGGAAACATTGGAGCAAATTGGCGCTGGCGGCGTGAGTGGCGCGCCGGTTCGGGATCACAGCACCCAGGTGCTTCGATTCCTTCGTCGCAACCTGCCTGAACATGTGGATCTGGTTGGGGTTGGCGGCATTTTCAACGGCGCTCACGCCTACGAGAAAATCCGGGCGGGCGCTAAAACGGTGCAGATCTACACGGGTCTGATCTATCAGGGACCTGGGGCTGTGTTCAGAATCTTGAAGGAACTGGAAGCTTTGCTGCGTCGCGATGGCTTTTCCAGTTTGAGTGAAGCTGTTGGGTCTGAGGCCTGATTCCATTTTCAAAGCTGGAATGACGGGGTCGCCATCCTCTTGGCAGCCGAATCTTCTCTGAGTTGTGATAATATTTTGCTTATGCTCCTACCGTTGGTCTGATGCCCGTCTGGGTGGTTGGAGTAGCCTGAGGCGGGGTTTATATGCATTTATTTTCAACATAGATATGGGGGAGCGTATTCGTGGGCTTGTCAGGAAAGAAAAAGGCGAAACTGTTTAAGGGCAAAGAGGTGGAAACCATTCTCACCAAGGCTTGTCACCGACGGGTTTTGGGGCAGATCTCTTCGGGCTCCCTGAAATTTGCGGCCCGTTTTATTTTAGTAAAAGACCGCTTCCTGTTTCTTGAAAATACTTTGGGCCATCTCGACGATGTTCGCCAATTGCGCAATCGAGAATTGCTTCTCTTTTTTTCATGGAATCATACGCTTCTCAAGGGACATATCGAACTCACGGGCTTAACTACCTACCAGAATATGCGGGTTTTGCGGTTTTCTCTGCCCGAGACTTTAACCACCGATGAGAAACGGACCTCAAAAAGAATTCAGGATATGCCCAAAGGCGCAACTCTAACTTTCAGCACCTTGGATATGCGGTTATTTCACGGGACCATTGTGGATGTCTCTCTGCGGGGCATGGGCTTTGTGATGCAGGAGAAGCTGGATAAATGGGAGGCTCATCTAAAAAAGGGGACTGCCATTCAGGTTGACGCGATCCTGGGCGATGCCTTGAAGTTGAGCTTTGACGCTGAAATTCGCTACACCAACGATTTGAGCAGGCAAAGCGAACCGGGCTCCTACAAAGTGGGCGTTAAAATGCTCAATCTCACCCAAGAGGCCATGAACGAGCTGCATCAATGGATTTTTGAGGTGGACGTTGAAACCATTGAGAAGGTGACGTTTAAGCCAACATCCTCACCTGTTTCTTTTCGTACATTGGAGAAAACGCCCAATAGCATTCTGGTGATCGCGACCCATGCGGAAGATATTGATTTCTGGCAGGATTGCCTGGGTCGCAAATACGAGTTGATTACCTCCGATCTGAATATCGCCAATATTCGGCTTGCGCTGAATACGGGGCCTATGCTGGTTCTGGTCCACTTGGATGTGGAGGACTCTTCGAAATGTTCATTTATTCGCAAACTTTGCGCCTCTTTCATGGACAATCAGGCTATGATGTTTTTTGGCGAGGAGCCCGATCCCCGTCGCCAGCAAACGCTCATGGGAAGTGTGAAGAACAGGGGATTTTTGGACACCAGCGAACGCAAGGTTCTGGCCAAATTTCGGATGGTGGACGAGGTAATGAACTCATTGAACGAAACGACCCCTAAATCTTAGGTCAATGGGCATGGAGAGGCGGAACATGAGTGACATCATTCGTTTGGCTCTGGCGGGACTGAATCAGACGCCTATGGATTGGAAAGGCAATATGGCCAGAATTCGCAGGGCGTGGCGTGGTGCGACTGATAAAGGCGCTGGCATTATCTGTTTTCCCGAGTTGGCTGTTTCCGGCTATGGCTGCGAAGATATGTTTCTGCATCCTGATACGGCGGCCCGGTCTCTCAAACTCACGGCTGAGTTGGCCTTGGAGGTGAAAGATCAGGTGTTGTTGGTGGGCCTTCCCTTCTTCCTGGACGGCAAGCTCTTCAATGGGTTGGCTGTGTTGAACAGGGGCAAAATACGGGGCATTGCGGCCAAGAGTCATCTCGCCCGTGATGGCATCCATTACGAACCCCGATGGTTCACTCCCTGGTCCGGCAACCTCCGCATGATCAAGATCGACGGCAGACCTGTGCCCGTAGGGCCCCAAGTGTTTCGGGCCAATCATCTCAATTTTGCTTTGGAGATTTGTGAGGATGCTTGGGTTGCGCCCGAGGAAAGGCCTTGCCGTCTGGCGCGGGACGCTCAGTGGGTTTTTAACGCCAGCGCCAGCCATTTCAGCATGAGAAAGGCCGGGATTCGAGAGCGCATCCTTTGCGACACCTCAGAGCGGTTCAAGGTGGGCTACGCATACGCCAACCTTGTGGGCTGCGAGTCGGGCCGGGCTATTTACGACGGTGAGCTTCTGGTGGCGGAAGGCGGCGTTATCACTAACCGAAGCGACCGTCTATACCTGGACGATGCTCGGCTTTTATTTCACGACCTGGAGAACGAGCCAGGAGGAGATGGTTGGGATACGGCGCTCCGGGTTGAAATGCCCGGTCCGTTGCCTGAAATCGATCCGCCCGTTGTCAAGAGAAAGGCAGAGCCCCATCGTCAGGAATTCGCCCTCGCCGCTTCTCTGGCGCTCTTCGATTATATGCGAAAAAGTAGATCCAATGGTTTTACCCTTTCGCTGTCTGGCGGAGTAGATTCAAGCGTTGTGGCTGTTCTGGTTTGGATTATGGCTCAGCGAGTCTTAAGTGAGCTGAGTTTAGAGGAGCGGCGGTCGAAGCTGTCCTGGTTCAAAGGCCTGCCTTTGGAGACCCAAGATCCAAGGGTTTTGACTCGGGCTTTGTTGACCACGGTTTATCAAGCCACTCGAAATTCGGGTCCCGTTACACGAGAGGCGGCGTCGAAATTGTCCGAGGCCATTGGCGCCCGTCATTTAGAGCTGGACGTGGACAGTCTGGTGTCTCAGTATACGGCGCTGGTTTCGGAATCTCTTGGGCGTGAATTGAGTTGGGATGCAGATGACGTGGCCTTGCAGAATATTCAGGCAAGGGTTCGAGGACCTGGGGTCTGGATGATGGCCAATCTCAACAGAAGCCTCTTGTTGTCCACCAGTAATCGTTCTGAGGTAGCCGTGGGTTACGCCACCATGGATGGAGACACCTGTGGTGGGTTGGCGCCTATTGCAGGGGTTGAAAAGACCTTTCTTCGCCATTGGTTGGCTGTTATGGAAACGGAAGGATTTGAGGGCATTCCACCATTGCCCGCTCTGGTATATGTGAACCGCCAGCAACCCACAGCAGAGCTTCGTCCTCCCTCTGAAACCCAAACGGATGAAGACGATCTCATGCCCTATGAGGTATTGGACGCTCTTGAAGAGGCCCTTATTTCCAAGCGCATGGCGCCAAGGGAGGCCTTTGAAGACGTCGCGGCCCAATTTAACCAAATCTCTCGGGATCAGATCCGTGAATGGACGCGTAAATTCTGTAGAATGTTCGCCATGGTCCAATGGAAACGGGAACGTTATGCGCCCGCATTTCATTTGGACGATTGTAATCTCGATCCCAAGACCTGGGCGAGATATCCCATCCTATCTGGGGCTTTCGAGGCCGAGTTGGAGGAGTTGTAGGGCTTCTGATCGGATCAAAAAATGCAGGCGGCCAGCCCCATGGCGAAGCAATAGAACCCGAAATAGAAGAACCGCTTGCCGTTGAGCAGTTTCATGAGAAAGGCCAGGGCCAGGAACCCGCTGACCAGAGCTGCGACAAACCCAACGCCATAGGCCGTTATTTGTTGGGATGACATGGATTGTGCATTTTCCAACAGATCCAGTATTGCCAGCAAACCGGCGCCGCCGATTACCGGAACCGCCATGAGAAACGAGAATCTGGCCGCTCCCTGGCGTTCAAGACCGAGAAAGAGCCCCACCATGATGGTCATGCCTGCGCGTGAGATGCCCGGTAGAATGGCAAACGCCTGAGCAATAGCCATGGCGATGACAATGGTGAAGGTCATGTTTTTGAGGGAGATGGACGATTTGGAGATGCGTAAGCCCATGAGCAGGATGGTTCCTGTGATGAATAGGAATACACCCACCCACACATTTTTGTCGTGGAACCAGGCGACGTTGTCTTTCAGCAGCACGCCCACCAGACCGGCTGGTATCATTGAGACGATCAGGTATAAAAGGATTTTTGGCGGCAAATCGCCCCGGTCCTTGCCGAGTAGGAGACGGGCCAACTGGATCCAGTCCTTGCGAAAATACACAACAATGGCGGCCAGGGTTGCGAGATGGACCAGGATGTCAAAGGTAAGGTCGGGCTGCAAGCCAAACCAATGCCCAAACAACGCGAGATGTCCCGATGAGGATACGGGGAAGAACTCCGTTAATCCTTGAAGTATGCCCAAAATGATTGCTTGCACAAAATCCATGTCGCCTCCAGCAGAGTGCATTCTAGCCTAATTTCTCTTCCGGTAGAAGACTTTTCAGGAAAGTGGGGATCAGGCGATCCATTTGGAGATCATGTCCAGAACCTGCTGTTTCTGGATGGGTTTGCTCAGATAATCGTCCATGCCTGCATCCAGGCATTTGTCGCGGTCGCCCTGTAAGGCGTTGGCGGTCATGGCGATGATGGGAATATGGGAGCCCGTTTCAAGCTCTCGCTTCCTGATTTCTCGGGTGGTTTCATATCCGTCCATTTCTGGCATTTGACAGTCCATGATGATCAGGTCAAAAAAATCTTTCTCCAGTTCTTCAAGGGCGAGCTTTCCGTTTTCTGCGACAATGCAGGTGCAAGCCGTTTTTTCAAAAACCTTTAGCACCACTTTTTGATTGATCTTATTATCCTCCACCAACAGGATTTTTGAAGCGTTGAGTATTGGGAAACTGGGGCGGGACGGCGAATTGTCGGCTCCTGACTTTCTGGAGCCTTCCAGTCTGAGGGGTTCAAGCGCGCGGTAGAGATCGGAGAGCCGGGGGGGATGATGCAATCGCGGGCCTGGGAATTTGGACTTGGGATCTGTGCTGCGCCTGCGAGAGGGTCGCCCATGGGAAGACGTGAACAGCGTCACAGCCTCCTCGGCGATAGGGTGGCGCAGGAGTTTGGAGCAGAGGGGGTGGCTGGGGTGGAGGTCCAAGACAATCAAATTTGCCGGTGCTCCTGAGTCCTCTTTTAGAAGCGCCTTGGCCTGGTCGATATCGGTAACTTTCAGATCGGCAAACTTCCAGTATCCCAGTTGATGGCCTAAGAATTGGCGCATATAGGCGTTGTTGGAAATAACCCATGCATTGAGATGTTCGAAGCCGGTTTTGGGTAAATGGGGGGGCGTTTCTTCGTCGGCGTCGAGCTTGATGTGGAACTTAAAAGTGGAACCCTGGCCGGGCACGCTTTCCAGGTCGATGTCGCCGTCCATCAATTCACAGAGTTTCTTGCAGATAACCAAACCAAGACCTGTTCCGCCAAATCTACGGGTAGACGAGCTGTCTACCTGGCTGAAGGATGAAAACAGTTTGTGCAGATCCTCTTGATTAATGCCAATGCCCGTATCCGACACGGTAACATACAAAATACCCGATGGTTTGGAATAAGATGCGTCTATGGTTATGGCGCCCCGCGAGGTGAATTTGACGCCGTTGCTCACCAGATTCAGCAAAATTTGCTGTAGTCGGTAGGGGTCTCCGCGAAACCAGCAGGGATCGTCGTTTTTGAGATAATACAAGACGTCCAGGCCCTTGTCCTGGGCGGGTCGTGCGACCAGATCCACCACGGTTTCAAAGACTTCACGAAGGGAGAAGCGCATGTGATGGAGTTCAATCTTACCTGCGTCTATCTTTGAAAAGTCCAATATGTCGTTTATGATATTCAACAGGGTGTCGCCAGATTTGCGGATAGTGAGAATATAGTCTTTTT
>JBNKOV010000114.1:0-11040 GCA_050294955.1 Holophagae bacterium | reverse complement strand
CTGTTTCGGGAAAATGTAGAGAATTAAATTTCTCTCGGTGTCCGGCAGTCTGAAGGGGTTTGATGTGTTGTAAGATGTTGAATAAACGGGATTTTTGGATGTTATTTGGTTTGGAGAATGAATTGGGGTAAGGTTCCGAGTCCTCCACTATCTTTATATTTTCTAGTTAACTGGTTTTAGCGTGTTTCGAAGGGATGCTTACCTTCAGATTCGACTTGTGCGGGTGGACCATTTCAGGCACTTTTAGGTGTTTCACGAGTCCGAATAGGGTAGCCGGTCCCTTAAGTACTTGGATCAATTGTATGTTCATGGGGCATTGGGCTCCAATTTCTTGCCATGCCTTTTTAAATCTTTTTGGACACCATCAGTTAAATTGAATTTCTTGACGCATCTATGGGGGAATTATTTCAACCAATTAAAAGACAGCCGGTTGGCTCGGGGTTCCAACCGGCTGGCGTGAAATGTGGATTTGACATGCATGTAGCCAATGGCCAGGCAAAAGCGACCTCTTTGGGGCAATCGAATGGGGTCCATGGCCAATTTCTATACTGCGTGCGCACTTTCCAATAATTCGAAGCCCAGAATTACCTGGCCTGCCTCTCTGGCAGGGTCCAAGCTACTCTTTATGAAGACGATAGAGAACGCGGGTTATGAATTTTTTCCGTTCTTTTTTATGAAAAGCATCCATGATAGACATTCAAGGGCAGATGATGATCCCGTAAAATTTCCGGAACAAGGCTTTCAGACGCCTGGATTAGATGACCAACCCCATGCTGATCGGTTATAATCGACCGGCGATTGTTTAACTTCCTTGGTGGGGTCGCGCCAACTCTCAAAATTTTGGATGTGCATTTTGTCGCATGTGTGTGTAATAGGATTTAGTGGATAGGTTCATGGGAAAGATTAAGGCGTATTTCGAACTGACTAAACCCAGAGCTCTGTTGGTAATCGTGTTTACCACTTGTGCGTCTTTCATGATTGCGGCCACAGACGTCTACGATTTTCTGCTTCTGGCCCATACAGCTATAGGTGTCGCAATTGCAGCTGGCGGCTCTCTGGCCTTGAATCAGCATATGGAGCGCAATCTTGACAAAAAAATGACCCGAACGAAAGACAGGCCTATCCCTTCGGGCAGAGTCCAATCTGGAGAGGCGTTTGCGTTTGGCATGATTACCATGATTGGCGGCTACCTTTATTTATGGTTCCTCGTTAATCCAGGCTGTTCCATTGCGACACTGGCCTGCGGGGTTTCTTATCTCTACATGTACACTCCTTTAAAATTGCGATCCAGTTTTTCCTCCTTTGTTGGGGCAATACCGGGCGGCCTTTTGCCCATTATGGGTTGGGTTGCTGCTCGGGGTCGTTTGGAAGTGGGCGCCTGGGTGTTGTTTGTGATCCTTTTTCTCTGGCAAATCCCCCATGCTTTCATCATCAGCATGCGGTACCGTGAGGATTACGAATCTGTAGGCATGCGGCAATTGCCCCTTGTTTCAACACCGGCGGCCAGCCGGAAACAGATTGTTTTAAATGTATTGGTTCTAGTGCCGGTCAGCATTCTTCCGGCCATGTTAAATATGACCGAACTCGCCTATCCCATCGCCGCACTTTGTTTGGGTCTGGTGTTGTTCTGGCAAACCACCCGATATGTAATGGTAGGCAGCGAGAAAAACGCCAGGGCGGCTTTTTTGGCCTTAAGCCTTTATCTGCCGCTGCTCCTGCTAGCCATGTACTTGGACAAACCTGCCTGAGATCGTCTTAAATTCCTTATTTTTCGGAGGAACTCATGAAGTGGACCGTCACCCCCCTGTTGATTGCCTTGATGTTGGTTGGTTGCAAGCCATCGCCTGGAGAAATTCGTGAACAAATTAAATCGGACCCAGTGTCTTTTGACCAGTTTTGGCGTCAGGGAAAGGCAGAAGTATCTCGTTATCGGTTGAAGCAAGCCAGGTATGGAGAAATACACGAAGGCGATGCTGTTCTGATTTTCGTAACAGAAGACTTCTTAAAAGACGCTCAAGTGAAAAGAGACTTTGGCGATGATCCCGCTCAATCTGTACTCAAGTGGAACTTCACCAAAAAGTTCGATACCAGATTGTACCCCTATTCCTTGATGACCTCTGTTTTCACGACCGTCGATTTCAAGGAAACCTCGACGCCAAAGGCAACATTCAGTGGACAGGAATGGTGTGGGCATGTGTTCACCCAGTTGAATTTAAGGGACGACTCCTTTCAGGCGCAAGGTTTCAGCTATTTTCAAAACGAAGGTGATTTCACCAGTTCTCTTGAAAAGGTGTTGCTGGAAGATGAATTGTGGAACAAAATCCGGGTCGCCCCCGACACCTTGCCACTTGGAAAGCTGAAAGTACTTCCCTCATTGGAGCACAGCCGTTTGAGGCATCAACCCCTCGAAGCAAAAAATGCTACCCTGAACCTTGCAGTGGAAATCGATTCAACGTTCTCCAAAAAAGAGGTCTACGTTTATTCCGTTACCTATGAAGCTGGTCGTAGATTGGCGATCTATTTTGAGCGAGAAGCACCCTTTCAGATTTTGGGTTGGCGGGAAAAAGTTGGTCAACTCACTACCACGGGCGTTCGAACTCATTGGAAGCACTTGGATTATTGGAACAAAAATCATAAAGCTGATAGCGGCCTTCGCAAGGAATTGGGGTTGGATTAATGACAGTTGGCGCATCTGAAGATATGGGCTCTGTAGCTGTGGAGCGGGACTATCGAGACTTGATTGCATTGTTCAACGGTCTATTCAAGGACAGTCACCAAACTGTACTGGAATTAAGTGATGACGAGCCGGTCTATCTCCCTCGAAATGATCGGTTCCCCTTCCACCGAATTCTATTTGCCCATGGTTTCTTTTCCAGCGCCTTGCACGAAATTTCCCATTGGTGTGTTGCGGGGCGACGACGGCGGCTATTGATTGATTTCGGGTATTGGTACAAGCCGGATGGTCGGTCTGAAGCGGAGCAACGAGCTTTTGAGCAGGTAGAAGTGAAACCTCAGGCTCTTGAATGGGCCTTTTCTGTGGCTTGTGGACATCCCTTCCGGTTCAGCGCCGATAATTTGGAGGGTGAGGTAGGAGACATGAGCGCATTTAAAAATCGGGTTCGCCAACAGTTAGAAGTCTACTTTGCGAAGGGGTTTCCCAAACGAGCGACTCGGTTGATCCAAGCCATGAAGGCCTTTTACCATACAGAACGGGCATTTTGCCTGGATGCGTTTGAAATCTCCAAATGTTGAATAATGAGAACCTTTCCGCCTCTAAGTAAAGCTGTTAATTCAGTGGTTTTGGGCGAATAGACCATTCTGAACTCATCTTTTAAAAAAAGTTTGGCAACAGATTGGCCAATATGACGTAGAATTCTGGTATTGGTTTCGCGCGGGCATGTGAACCAGGTTGGTTCTTTATATCGACTAGGAGGGTGTGTTTTGAAAACTGCGCTAGTTACAGTTTGTCTATTGATGGGAAGTATGGTGTTGGCCCAAGACGCCTGGCCACAGTACCGTGGACCCCACCGGAACGGGGTGTCCAATACAAAAAATATCTTAAAATCGTGGCCGGAATCGGGACCCAAACAATTGTGGAAAGTTTCAATTGGCACTGGATTTTCCTCCATTTCTGTTATGGACAGCATGGTGTACACCATGTTTGCAGATGGGGAACGCGAGTATTTGGGTAGTTTTGATGAAAAGACAGGTAAGGAGAACTGGCGATTGGATGTTGGAGCCCTTTTCAAGGACTCATTTGGAGACGGTCCACGCTCTGGCCCTGTCTTGGATGGCGATATGGTGTTTGGACTCGGATCCAATGGTGAGCTGCACGCGGCCAACAGGAAGACCGGCAAGGAAATCTGGAAACTGTCGTTTCCGGAGTCCTTAAACGGGAAAGTGGCTCGTTGGGGGTATTCCAGCACGCCCCTTGTGGATGGTGATCGCATCATTGTTGAAACGGGCGGGGTTGACAAGCGCGGCATTTCTGCATTGGATAAGAAAACTGGCAAGGTTCTCTGGTCCGCCTACAATGGAGAAACCGGGTACGCTTCCCCAATTGTGATAAACTTTAAAGGCCAAAAGCAGTATGTATTTGTAACTACTAAACAAGCGGAACCCAATCGGGCTCCACCCCAGGAGTTGGCAGGGTTTTCCACAGATGGGAAGTTGCTTTGGAGCAAACCCATTCCGGGCTTCACCGTGGCTATGCCCATTCTGGTTGATTCCGATAAGATATTTGTTTCGGCCTCAAATGACGATGGATGCCGGCTCTTCCAATTAAAGGAAACAGATGGTAAATATGACATAGAGGAGCTTTGGGCCAGCAGGAACATGAAGAATCATTTCAACAGTTCCGTGGTTTACAAGGGGCATGTTTTTGGTTTCAGCAATGCGACCCTTACCTGTCTCAATCTGGAAACCGGAGAAAAGGTTTGGACCAAGCGTGGTCTTGGGAAGGGCTCTCTGGTTTTGGTGGAAGATCGTTTCCTGGTGCTAAGCGATAAAGGCCGTCTGCTAATGATCGAAGCTTCAACAGAGGGGTTTAACCAGATTAACGCCTGGCAGGCCCTAGAAGGCAAATCATGGACCGAACCCACCGTTGCCGATGGTAAGCTTTTCCTGAGGAATCTTCAGGAAATGAGCTGCATCGACCTGCGTAAATCTTGAGGAGGTTTGTGGTGTTAAATACATGTTTTCTTCTCTTATTGGGTTTCTTGCCGAGTGAGGCTGAATCACTAACTGCCGAAGAATTGGTGTCCCGCCACCTTCACGCCATTGGCGGTGAGAAACAGTGGGCGGCAATTGAGACCATGAAAATTACCGGAGGTTACGAGTCTTTTAGCAACAGCCATCCATTTACTATCTACCGCAAACGGCCCGATCTCTACCGCTTCGAGCATTTTATGATCGAGTTTGATGTGGTTTGCGCCTATGATGGAGAGAAAGCCTGGTGGATAAATCCTATGATGGGGCAAGCGGGACAAAAGCCCGGCCCTATATTTGAACCACAAAATAAGATTACAGTTCGAGAGAGCGTTTTTGACAATGTCCTATTTGGTTACAAGGAAAAGGGCCATACGATAAAGTTGTTGGGTATGGAGAAGCTGGAAGGGGAACCCCATTATCAGCTAGAAGTTTCCATTAAAGACGGTCCAGTTGAAACCTGGCATATCAATGCCAAGACCTTTCTAAGAACTCTTGTCATTACTGACGGCTATGAATATGGCCGTAAGGCTTCTATGGATGTTTTTTATGGAGATTATCGCAAGGTGAACGGTGTCATGATGCCGTTCTACATTGAACAGGAATGGCATACGCGACACCGGGTCTTTGAGATCGAGAAGATTGAAGTGAATGTGCCTGTGGATGATAAGTTATTCGTTATGGCGACTGAATAATTTTCCCTCAGTTTTCCTTGACCAAAATACGAGCCCGGAACTTCGGTTCCGGGTCTTGATGTTTAACTGGGTGGAATGGAGCTAGGCTCCTTTTTGGGTTGCCTGTTCCGCGCTTTGAACAGGATTTGAGAAAAGGCTCTTGATGTAGGTTCCGATCATTTACTAATACAACCCTTTGATTCCCACGTGTGTTGCCGATTGATGCAAAAATATCTTGGGACTGGGGCGCCCTATTGTGAGATTTCCTGATATACTGGTGTAACGTAATGGATTAAGGTGACCTATGGGTGACACTCAGCCAGTAAACATTCTATTCGTTGATGATCGACCGGAAAACCTGACCGCTTTGGAGACGCTCCTTGTCTCAAAATGTAGGGTTCTTTTTAAGGCTCACTCTGCCGATGAAGCGTTGGCGCTGGTTGGTAAACATCAGTTTGCCATGATTTTTCTGGATATGGACGCACTTGACGACTCCGGGTATAATCTTGCCAGAATTATCAGAAGCAATCCAAAAACTGCGTTTGTACCTATCATTTTTCTAGCTCCAGACAATTCCCAGGATTTGAAAATATTTGAAGGGTTTGAAGCAGGTCCGGTGGATTGTTTGTTTAAACCTGTCCACCCCAACTTATTGGAATCGAAGGTTCAAACATTCCAAGTTCTGAGTCAAAAGGAGCATCAGGCTCGGTTAGCGGAAAAGAAACTGGCGGAAGCTCAGACGGCTCTTACTATGATCACCCGGACCGATGGACTTACGGGCATAGCCAACCGACGCTATTTTGATGAAGTGTTGGAAAAAGAGTGGCGCAGAGCAATCCGGAAGTCAAACCGACTTTCATTGATCATGGCGGATATCGATTATTTCAAGCCCTACAACGAATCTTACGGGCACTGGCAGGGAGATGTCTGTCTTCAACGTATCGCAAAGGCTCTATCAGGATCGGTCAACCGTCCCGTCGATCTGGTCGCCCGTTACGGGGGCGAAGAATTTGTGGCGCTTCTTCCCGAAACCGATTCCAAGGGGGTAGTACATCTCGCCAATAAAATGAAATCTGCCGTAGAAGGGTTGGCAATAGAGCACACGAGCTCGCGAGTTTCCGCCAGTATTACTATAAGTCTTGGAGCAGCCACTTTGACGCCCGGTCAGGAGCAAAATCCTCATGAGTTGGTTACTCAAGCTGAACGAGCACTTTACGTTGCCAAAATGGGGGGACGCAATCGCGTCTCTGCGGCATTGCCTGCCAGCGATTAGCTCATGGCAAGAATTGTTTACGGCGTTTCGGGAGAGGGTTCGGGGCATGCGTCCCGTGCTCGGGTGATAGCCAAACACCTCATAGAGCAGGGTCATCAGGTTAAGATGGTCAGCTATGATCGAGGTTTTCGAAACCTGGTGGGTGATTTTGAAGTTTATGAGACAGAGGGTCTAAATATTGCGGGCGAAGATAATCAGGTTTCAAAAGTGAAGACCATCATTGAAAACCTGGTGAAACTTCCAGAGGGTGGACGAAAGTTGAAGGCATTGCGCCATGAGATCTTTAAAACCTTTAAGCCCCATTGTGTCATTACCGATTTTGAGCCTATGACCGCCTATCTGGCCTGGCATTATGGATTGCCTCTTATTTCTTTGGACAACCAGCACGCCATGCGTTATTTGGACTATGATTGTCCTGAGAGTCTGAAACGTGACAGGTTGATTACGCAGGGTGTTATCAAGGCTCTGGTTCCAAACCCTCATGTTTCAATTATTACCAGCTTCATTATGGGGAAGCCTAAGAACAATCACACTTTCGTTTTTCCACCCATTCTAAAAGCAGAGGTATTAGGCGCTAAACCGGAGTTAGGAAATGCAGTGCTGGTTTATCTCACATCTGGGTTTGAGACTTTCCTGGAGCTTTTAAAGAGTTTCCCCAGAGAACAGTTTTTAGTATATGGATATGATCGAGAACAACGGGATGGCCCATTGCACTTCCGGCCTTTCTCCAAACACGGTTTTCTAAAGGATCTCAGTCAATGTAAGGCTGTTATGGCAACAGCCGGATTTACACTCATGGGGGAGGCTTTTCACTTGGGCAAACCTTATCTGGCCCTGCCAATGAAAGGTCAATTCGAACAAGAATTGAATGCTTTCTACATCCAACAGTTGGGGTATGGGAAATGTGTAAGACAGGCCTCAGTAGATGCTATAGGCGACTTTCTTTATCGTTTGCCAGATTATAGAGATGCATTACAAAGTTATGTTTCCTCCGATAGCAGGGAGCTGAAATCGAAACTGGACAAACTCTTGGAATGCAACTTGAAGTTGCTCAAGGAATTTGTTGACTGACTTGCACCCATGAGCAGCTTGGGGTAAAGTACCCTCTTGGAATGGGAGGCATGAATGAACTCTGTTGAATTGGAAACCCTGGAAGTAGAAACCTCAAAGCCTGTGACTGCATCGGTTATCTGGTTGCATGGCCTTGGAGCCGATGGGCATGATTTTGAGCCCATCGTACCAGAACTCAATTTGGAAGGCGGCCCAGGCATTCGATTTATTTTTCCACATGCGCCTCAGCAGCCCGTAACAATAAACGGGAATATGGTGATGCGAGCCTGGTTCGACATCAAATCTCTGAGCCGTTCAGACGAAGATGAAATAGGAATTCGTCGTTCTCAGGCGCTTGTTGAGGGTCTTATCAAACGTGAAAATGAAAGAGGCATTCCCAGCAGTCGAATTGTTCTGGCCGGTTTTTCTCAGGGTGGAGCCATAGCTCTTCAATGTGGTTTACGCTACGGGGAATCCCTTGCGGGACTCTTATGTCTGTCCTGTTATCTTCCCCTTGCCACCTCATTGGAGATGGAACGAACCGATGCCAATAAATCCATACCAATATTTCTTGCCCATGGTGAATACGATCCGGTTCTTCCCTTAGCTTTTGGCGAAGAAACTCTGAAGATATTGAATCAATTAGGGTATGAGCCCCAATGGCGCGCATATCCCATGCCCCATTCTGTGTGTCCCCAGGAAATTGAACATATCGGCCTTTGGTTAAAAAAAATGCTTTAGCGAGGGAATTCATTGAAATACCATATACTTGGCTCTTCAGATCTAAAGGTGAGCGATGTTTGTCTTGGCACCATGACCTGGGGCGAACAGAATACAGAGCAAGAAGCACATGCTCAGTTGGATCTTGCAACTGAAGCCGGTGTTACATTTATTGACGCCGCGGAGATGTATCCGGTTCCTGGGCGCGCAGAAACCTCCGGGTTGACCGAGGCTTACCTGGGTTCCTGGCTAAAGAATCAAAGTCGCAGCAAGTATGTGGTGGCCACCAAGGTTATTGGCAAAAGCGCTATGAATTGGATTCGAGGCGGCGGTGGCCTGGACAGGGCTAATATCAGAGCGGCGGTGGAGGGGAGTCTGCGGCGGCTTCAAACCGATTACATAGACCTCTACCAATTGCACTGGCCAGACCGGTATGTTCCCAAATTTGGAGGTTTCCATTTTGAACCCGCCAGTTACAAGCCAGGTGCGGCTATTTTAGACACTATGGAGACTCTTTCAGACTTAATCAAAGAAGGTAAAATTCGTCATTACGGTTTGAGTAATGAGACGCCTTATGGTGTTTCTCAATTTATTAAACTAGCTGAAATGCACAATTTACCTAAACCGGTTTCCATCCAAAACGCTTATAATCTGCTAAATCGGGTCTATGAAATCCACCTTTTAGAAAGCTGTTTTCACGAGAATATTGAGCTTATGGCCTATTCCGTATTGGCTTTCGGCTACTTAACCGGAAAATACCGTGGTGGAGCTCGACCAGAAGGGGCTCGGATAACCCAATTTCCCAATTTCGGTCAGCGGTATTTCAATAAAACCAATGCAGCGGAGGCAATCGAAGCCTACGCCCAACTGGCTGGTGATGGGAATCTGGCAGATATGGCGCTTCAATTTGTACGGGATAGACCCTTTCCCAAATCTGTCATCTGCGGAGCCGTGAAGTTGGAGCATCTCGAATCCAATCTGAAGGCTTTGGAAGAACCCATGGCGGATCATTTGGGTGCGGGTATAGAAGACATATTTCGCCAATTTCCGAATCCTTGTCCTTGATTATTTGAAGCCTCAATAATTCACCAAATATCCGGCTTCAGGGCCTATAATAACTCCCGTTCGCCGTTTCGGTCGATCTACTTAGCCTTAGGAGTTGCTTTTATGAGCAATACTCGTTTTAAATTAATGATGGAACTGGGTCACGAAGCTGGTGAACGCCTGATGGATTTCTTCGAAAGGGGCTTTGAGGTGCGAAAGAAAGGCAAATTGGACCTGGTGACACAGGCCGATGAGGCCGCCGAAAAATTTATTGTAGATGGTATTATCGCCCATTTTCCTACAGACGCTATTCTGGCGGAGGAGGGCAGCTCCAGGTTTGGAGACAGTGGCTATAAATGGATTATTGATCCTCTAGACGGAACCACCAATTTCGCCCACTCCTTTCCCCATTTTTCCGTCTCTATTGCCCTGGCGAAAGATGAACAAATAATTGCCGGGCTGGTTTATGATCCCGCCAAAGACGAAATGTTCAAGGCCCAATTGGGACAGGGGGCCACTCTGAATGATTCTCCTTTAGTTATAGGTGATAAGAAAGATATAGGTGAGAGCCTTGGGGTTACTGGCTTCTCATATGATCGTCGAGAACGCATGGACTTACTGCTGGACCGGGTTCGAAAGATTTTGGACAACTGCCAGGGAATGCGACGTCTGGGTTCGGCAGCCCTTGATCTTGCCTATGTCGCTGCTGGCCGGTTCGACGTATTTGTAGAAGACGGCCTCAACGCCTGGGATATGGCGGCGGGTCAACTTCTGGTTACCGAAGCGGGCGGAAAAATTTCTCTTTTAAACGGCGGCGCATGGCGCATGGAAGGGGGGGAGATTCTAGCTACAAACCAGCATCTGCTTCCCCAAGCACTGAACTCGCTTACGAGAGATTCGGAGCCAGCGATGCGGGACAAGGGTTAGCGCTCGTATGTTGGGGCCTATTGTTTTTCTCCAAGCAGGTCAAATAGTAGGCCGCCTGCTTTTTTTCCTTTTCTCACTTGTGTTTTTAAATCGTTTTATGGGGGTTGAAGCCAAAGGCGCTTGGACTGGCATGTTTTCCCTGTTTGGAATACTATCCGTTTGTTCAAGCATGGGTTTTGAGGTCTGGCTCAGTAGAGCTGCTGCATCTGGGCAGGTTTCAGGCAAGGCTGCCCTCGGCTTTTTATTTCGTGTAAAGGGCGTTCTGTGGGTGATTTGCCTTGCAGTTGGCGCATATAAGGTGTTCTTGGATGACCATCCCTCTTCATTGGCAATTCCTTTTGGCTTTGCTCTCATTTTGGACGGCATTGGGGTTTCTCAACAGGCAGTTTTCGAAGGAAAAAAGGCTACGCTGCCTATGGCTGTCATGTCTTTTCTCAAAAGCGGTGGTTTTTCCATTGTAGCCTTGACCGTTGCATTTCTTATTCCAAACCCCAATCTGACATTATTCGGTTGGCTCTTTGCCCTCACGTTGATGATTCGGGTCATCTATGGCTGGCGCTGTTGGGATTTACTTCCAAAAGAAAGCGCCAGGGTAGACAAAAGCGCCTAT
The DNA here is from genome assembly GCA_050294955.1 of Holophagae bacterium. Taxonomy (GTDB): domain Bacteria; phylum Acidobacteriota; class Holophagae; order Acanthopleuribacterales; family Acanthopleuribacteraceae; genus JBNKOV01. Next base: position 35 of record JBNKOV010000114.1, on the reverse strand, counting down.
GGCGAGTTTTTGTTAATGGGGGCTTATACCTTTGT
>JBNKOV010000113.1:0-11102 GCA_050294955.1 Holophagae bacterium | reverse complement strand
ACAGGCTCGCATGGCCTGGATATGGGGCGCGAGTTTGGGAATCTGAGCTTCTATGGTGATATCGCCATTGCCAAATGAATAACCCTTTGCTTTGAGGTCGGACCAGACCCGAGCAAGCAGAACAGTAGACCGCACGCCCTTCAGTTCTGGGTCGGTATCGGGAAACCAATGGCCGATGTCTCCCAAACCAGCAGCGCCCAACATGGCGTCTATAAGGGCGTGAATCGCTACATCCGCATCGGAATGACCGAGGAGACCCGGTCCGCTCTCGATATGAACGCCTCCCAGCCAAAGGGGTCGGGATGAGTCGAAACGGTGTACATCGTAGCCGTGGCCTATGCGTATGGCGGGGGTTCCAAGCATTTCCAAATCCTCCGGTCTGGTGATTTTGCGGTTGTTGGGTGACGCAGGAAATAGGGCGACAGGAATGCCTGCCAATTCCAAAAGTCGGGCCTCATCGGTGGGCGCTTCCTGGTTGGAAAAGGCGTCATAGGCCTTCCTCAGTAATCCGGCTCTAAAGATTTGCGGGGTTTGCGCATGGTAGATGCGTTCCCGATCGAGGGTGCTCTCGATCATGCCTGCTTCTCCGGCCAGTTTAATGGTGTCCACGGCCTTGTCCGCATAAATGGCGGCCCCTTTCTCCGCCGCGAGCCGCCAGGCGTCTTCCAGGTTGGATGTATCCAGAAAAGGCCGCGCGGCGTCGTGAATGAGGACCAGGTCCTCATCCCTGAGATTCTCAATGGATTCAAAGGCTATCCGCACCGATTCGAACCGGGTCTGGCCGCCCGAAACCACCATGGCGGCGTTTCCAATCTTCTGGCGAAAAAGCTCCAAAAAAGAAGCAGGAGCTGGAACAATGACGGGCCATTGAGAAAACAAGTTGATGGCGTGCTGCAGAATAGTGGAAGAGCCAAAAGGCAGTAATTGCTTGGGATAGGGGAGGCCCATTCGTGCGCCAATGCCGCCAGCCGGAATGATTACGTATCGGGCGTTCATGAAAACCTCTCAAAAAATATGGAATGGCGGGGGCTGAATATCGGGCAGGCTCTTGCGTGCGGCCACATCGTTTTGAATTTGAGTTTTGAGGGATTCCAAATCGGGAAATCGTTTTTCAGGCCGGATAAACTCGCCGAGACAAACCAACAGGGACTTTCCATACAAATCATCGCTGAAATCAAATAATTGCGACTCTACCAACGGAAGCCCTCTTTCAATAGTAGGCGCCCTCCCGATGTTGGTGATGGACCTGTGCCATTGGCCATCCACACGGCACCAGCTCGCATAGACGCCAAATTTAGGAAGCAGTTCGTTGGGCGCCTCAAAATTGGCTGTGGGGGCGTGAATGGTCCTTCCAACTCGTTTTCCCGGAACCACTTCGCCTTCAAGAAAAAAAGGTCGATCCAGGAGGCGGGCCGCGCCAACGAGGTCGCCTCTTGCGGCAAGATTGCGAATTCGTGAAGAAGACGCCACCTCGCCGTCCACCCTGCAGGGCTCCATGACGATAGGTTGGAAATTGAATTTGGGACCCAGAGCGCGAAGGGTTTCAATGGTGCCCGTTCGTTTGAATCCGAAACGGAAGTTGAATCCAACCAGGATGAATCGGAAATCTACCCGTTCGTGGAGTTTGCTTAAAAAGGCGTCGGGAGTCAATTGGGAGAAGGCTCGGTCAAAATTCTGGATAAGATAATAGTCCACTCCATGGTGGGAGAGAAGCAACTCTTTCTGGTGGGGCGTATGCAATAGGGGCGGCGCTTTATCCGGGGCTAGAAGCTTGAGCGGGTGTGGATCGAAACTTAGGACCGCCGTCTTCAAGCCGTGTTCTTTTCCCAGAGCGCGAGCCTTTGCGATAATGGACTGATGACCCAGATGCAGGCCGTCATAATTGCCGATCATCAGGCAGACTGGCTCTTTTATTTTCCCCTCAGCCGAGTCAATGACCTTCATTAGAAGAACCGCAACCACAATTGTAGGACAATATTGGCGTAAACGCCCGCAGCCACGTCGTCGAGGGTAATCCCCCAACCGCCGGGCATTTTCTCCAATCTGTTGGCGGGCCAGGGCTTCCAAATGTCAAAAATTCGAAACAATATAAAGCCTGCGATCAGCACCTTATAGGAGCCAACCGCGCCAAAGGGCAACATAAGAAAGGTGATCCATTGGCCTGCCAGCTCGTCGCTCACGACCATGGACGGATCTTTATCACCCTCAGCTTCGGCCAACCAGCCGCCCGAGTAAATAGACATTGCGGTTAGGGCGACAGCTACAAGCAATTGGAGCATGACATTGGCGGGAAAAAAGAGCCAGACTGCGATGACGCAGACCAGCGAACCCACGGTGCCAGGGGCGATGGGGCTCAAGCCCGCGCCAAAACAGGTCGCCGCATTATAGTTGAGGAAATGGATGATTTTCTTCAATGGCCCAACCTCAAATCAAAATCAACGTATTTCTACGTCCTGACTCCCTATTCTACGGGAACCAGTCGGCTTTGCCATCAGGAAATTCATTATTTGTGGATGAGAATCACCAAATTTACATGGTTGGGCTCCTCCTGCAGTGTTTTTGGACTGCAGGAGGACTGGAACCCTGAATTAATCTTCTAAGAGACTGCGCAGCATCCAAGCGGTCTTTTCATGGATTTGCATGCGCTGAGTCAGAAGGTCCATGGTGGACTGATCGGCTGCTGCTTCCGCGGGGTTGAACCCGTGGCGCGCCGTTCTTACGACTGCTTCATTGCCCGCAACCAGTTGGCTGATCATTTCTTGGGCGTTTGTTTTACCCACTGCTTCCTCAATGGTGGTCAAGTTCGCGAACTCACTGTATGAGCCGGGCGCAGGGAAACCCAGCGAGCGAATACGTTCTGCAATGTCGTCCACTGCAATGGCCAGCTCCGTATACTGCTGTTCAAACATGACATGGAGTGTGTTGAACATGGGGCCGGTGACGTTCCAGTGAAAATTGTGGGTCTTGAGATAGAGTGTGTAAGTGTCCGCCAGGAGTCGGGACAACCCGTCAACGATTTTCTTTCGATCTTCTTCTTGGATACCGATATCAATCATCATAGTCAATCTCCTTCATAGTGGCTTATTCGCCCCACTATTCACTGCTTTCATTCTACTCCCATCATGGGGAATGTCCAATCGTTTGTTCCTATTTTGTTGATAGGTACTGCCTATTGAAAGGGGTGGTTTGAGTGAGCGCTGTCTTATGAATCGGTTGGCGACGTCATGATCATTTTGCGGATATGAGGCAGTGTTGCCAACTTTCCTATCCCACGATGGCCCCCTTTGGAAACACGGTGTTGTTTTTCCAAAATTCGGTGATAAAATACCTGGGTCGATTAAGTTGTTTTTGAGTAAGGACATGCCAATGAAAGCCGTACCTCCGGGTTTATCTGAAATAGAGCGCGCTCGTGATCAATTGGGCGATCTGGTTGTGGAAACACCGGTTTTCCATTGTCAGACCGGTGTGATGAAGCAGGCGGTGGGAAAAGACACCGATGTGATCATGAAGCTGGAGCTGATGCAGTATGCGGGGAGTTTCAAGCCGCGAGGCGCGCTGACCGTCATGCAAAGTCTCTCTCCTGAGGAGCTGGCCCGTGGCGTTACGGCGATTAGCGCCGGAAATCACGCTATTGCTGTGGGTTATGCTGCGGCTGTCATGGGGACCCATCCCAAAGTGGTGATGCCTGAAAATGCCAGCGCAGCCCGGGTGGCCCGTTGTCATTCCTATGGGGCTGAGGTGGTGCTCACCAAAGATGTTCACGCTGCTTTTGAGAAGGTGAAGCAGATTGAAAAAGAAGAGGGCCGGTTTTTCGTTCATCCTTTTGAAGGTCCGCTAACTGCTTTGGGTACGGCCACTTTGGGCCTTGAGTTCTCTCGCCAGACTCCCAATCTAGATGCGGTGATTATTCCCATTGGCGGCGGCGGTTTGTGCGCTGGCGCCGCTACCGCCATAAAGTTGGCGCAGCCAGATTGCCAGATTTTTGGCGTAGAGCCTTGTGGCGCAGACACCATGAAAAAGAGCTTCGAGGCAGGCAAGCCCCAGACCATCGATAAGGTGCGAACCATTGCCGACAGCCTGGGGTCGCCCCATGCTGCGCCCTATAGTTTTGCTTTGTGTCGCGCTGTTTTGGACGATATCGTGTTGGTGGACGATGACGCTCTGTGTAGGGCCATGGCTTTGATGTTCAACGAAATGAAACTGGCCGTTGAACCTGCTGGCGCGGCGGCCCTGGCTGCTTTATGCGGTCCTTTGCGCGAGCGTTTGGCCGGGAAGAGAGTGGGGGTGATCGTTTGTGGCGCGAATATTGACATTATTCGGTTTCAGACTTATATCCGCCGCGGCATTCAATAAGATGTACAAAGGGGCTTCACCGCGTATCGACTTCGGTGAAACCCTTTTATCCTTTAGCTTTATTCAAAATCCTGACTGACAAGTTTCACTGCCTGGCGGATGGTCCGCCTGACGTGTTTGTGCTTGATTTTAGCGTTCAGAAAACGGTTCAGGCCCGTGGCAAGGTTCGAGGCCGGTTGCGGAGCCATCAAAGGGACTTCTTCTCTTACCGCCCCCCAAGTCTTTACTCGGTGGCATGCATAAATGGGGTGGATATAGCCATGGTCGAGCAGGCCAGGCGCGGCATGATTCAAGAAACCGTCGATCTCGTTTGCCGGCAGCATGTTGTTGACGGTTCTAAAGTCCATATATTGGGCAACTCTTCCGGTGAAACAGGCCAACTGAAGCAATCCGGGAACCCATGCGTCTGGGCGATCCATTGCTAAGTTTCTCAGTGCATTGGCGAAAGTAACCCCATGGGTGATCGTCAACCAGCCCACATTCTTGCTAACTGGGAGGTCGAATCTCTCTGAATAACTGGGGTCGAAATACATGAGGTTTTGCGCGGCAGTATCCAACAAGACTGCATAGACTTGTTGAGGCGTATGGGTTTGAAGGCTGGCGACAACCCAATCCATGGCTTTGTTGACGGAAAACCCCAATGGGCTTGCCAGCTTTGCGGAATTGTCAATTTGAATGAGCGGCGTTTGCAGGGCCTGGTCTAAGCGAGGTTGGTAGCCGCGAAACTCCGGAATAAGGTCTTCTCGCGAGGAGTAGATGAGGTTGCGGGTCAGGGCTTTAAGAACCGGGCCTTCAATGTCCCTTCCGAGATGTTCAATGAGGCGGCCAGCCTTGAGCACATAAATCAGCCCATGCCCAAAATCACGATAATGCGAGAGCGCCATTTTCACCAAAACATCGGCCAGATCTTTGAAGCCCAGACCTTTGCTTAGGGCATGATTGAGAAGGGCAATCGCGTCGTCTTCCTTTTCCGCTTCCACGGCCTGGAAAAAGGCCTCCTCGCTGTAGGTTGCGATAGAAAGCGTAAATGGATAGGACGGTTCGCGGAGGCTGTCATGGGCCATATGATCTATAGCTTCAGCGAGAAAGGCCAATTGCCATTCCTCACTGTCTTCGTTTTCTTCGTAAAGGTCCAGCCAGTCCGGCGCTGTGCCGAATGCATGGGTCATTCCATATTGGTATCGATCAAAAGACCAGTGGATGGCCTTTGCCACAGCTTCTTTTGGGTCCAATCCGCTGAATTTCAACCGGGCCAGAATTCGGGCAATGCGATCATAGCGTCGGTCATTGAAAGCGCTTTTAAGGCTGGTCATCTGTTCTTCTTTAATCTGTTGGGCGGGCAGTTCCGAGAAATCCACCATTAAAAAGCCGTTTTCTATTTTGGAAGGCCATACCCTGAGATGATCCTCGCCAAACAGGTTCTTTCCATCCTTTAACCTGAACTTCCAGTTATGCCAGTTACAGGTGAGCACGCAGTCCTTGTCAACGGTGCCTTCTCGTAATGGATACCCCTCATGGGGGCAGCGGTTATCATAGACATAAAAAGTATCATCTCTTTTATAGACAACGACTTGTTTTGCGCCATGGCGGTAGATGACGGGTTGTTGGTTTTTGATATCGTTCACTGCAAGGGTTTGAGTCCACTTCATGGGGCGCCTCCAAAAAACGCTGAGCCCAGCGCATGTTATGATTTTAGTGTACGGGTTATTGTCTGCAATTTATCAAAAATGTTAATATTTTGGCGGGAGGTTGATATATGGAGCAGGTGTCCACTTTTCTGGCGCAGAACGTATTGGCTTTGAGGCGTTCTCGCAATATGACCCAGGCCTCTCTCGCCAAATTGGCGGAAGTGCCAAGGTCCACCATCACCTACATTGAGTCTGGCGAGGGGAACCCATCGCTGAAGAATTTGTGTAGGGTGTCTGCCGCATTGCAGGTGAGCATCGAGGTGCTTCTTTCTCGACCGCGTTCAGAATGCATGTTGATCAAAGCCAGTGAAATCCCCATGGAGTCCAGGGGCGCAGGCTCTTCTCGACTTTTTAAATTATTGCCCGATAAGATACCGGGTATGGAGATTGACCGCATGGAAGTAGAACCGGGTGGAAAACTTCCAGGCGTTCCCCATTTGGAACACACCAAGGAGTATCTGACCGTGCTGCTTGGAGAGGTACAGGTGACCGTAGCGGGGGAGCGGTTCACTCTCGAATCGGGAGATGTTCTGGCTTTTCCTGGAAACAGGCCCCACAGTTATCAGAATCCAGGCTCCAGTCTCGCCGTTTGCATCAGTGTGGTGACCCTTGCTTTTGGCAGTGGTGGCCTCGATGAATAGCAGAAACCGGGTCTAGCCAGGCATGACCCGGTTTCAGGATACTTGTCATGCAGAGGCCTCGGGAACAACGGGATAGCGGAGGATGGTTTTTAGCTTGTCCGGTTCCACCCGCCTTGGATCGGAAAGGTAGATTTCGTGATGTCGGGGCGCCATGCAAAAACCGTTGTCTCGGGCGAAGGACGCCATGGCCTCTACGGTTTCGCCTTCTTGGTCATATGGACCTATATGCAGCATTTGGACGCATTTTCCCTCGGCCAGCGACACCAGTTCCACCTCTTTTACCGAGGCGGTCTTGCCCTTGGAGATAAGAACATCTGCGGCTTGTGTCAGTTCCTGACGGGTGACAAAGTCTGGGGTGCGGATGATCAGGTTCCAACGCCACTCCGCTTTGGGTCGATCTGCAAAACCCATTGGGTCTTCATCATGGGTCCACAATCCTTCCAATTTACAGATTACGTAGTCTTGCAGTCCCTGTGCTTTGCGGGTCATTTTGATGGTGTAAGCCATGGCGTATAACCCCGCCGTTTTGTCTTGGAACTGCTCCCCGCCGGGCTCGCCCCGACCTTCGATACTCAAGTAGTTCGCTGCCTCCACCTGCGTAAATCCCGGCTTTGGGCCAGCTTTGTATTGGGCCTTGTTGAGTTTGAAAAGGTCCAGTTTTTCTTTTAATGTCATGATCTACCTCGGGTTAATGGCGCATAGATGTCGGTTAACATGTCCTCTGGTTCTGTATTCTCGGGATCTGTAATGTAGATCTCAAAACAGGGCTCCGAACGAAGTTCATAGCCCGAGTCAGGCAACCATTGACCACAAAGTGCCGCATAGGTTTCGTTGAGTCGATTGTAGGGACCTACATGGGTTGTGACCGCATAGGAGCCTCCTGCAATGGTTCGAACTTCAACGCCTTCTTGAGGTTGGTAGTCTTCATCTACCTTGAGGCAGGCGTCGTAACGAATTTCTTCCGCCGGGGTTTCTTCCGGATCGTCGTAACACAAGCCAATCATGCTGGCTTCTCCACCCAATAGGCCCTGGCTGCCCATGATGGGGAGAAACTTTTCCCAGGTTTCGCCGCAAGTCTCATAGGGACCCTTATGCCGCATGCACGCAACCCGTATACCTTCCATCTCCTTTATTTGCACTTTCATATCTATCACTCCTTGAATGTAATGCAAGGTGGCCGGAATCTTTCCGAAATGGACCCCAGATGGGGACTTCGGAAGCTCCAACACGCCTCTGCGCCTGAAGTGGGAGGGTGTTGCGCCCCAACTGCGCTTGAAAGCGCGACTGAAGGCCTCGTGGCTGTCGTAACCCGCGTCCAGGGCAATTTCTATGACCTGGGCGTTGGATGACGTTAGTCGTTTGGCCGCAACTTCCATTCGCAATCGCCTGACATGTTCCGAGACTGACTCACCCATCATTCCCCGGAAAATGCGGTGAAAATGATACGGCGAAAAACAGGCGACCTCGGCCAGGGTCTGCAATCTCAAGGGTTGGTCGAGATGGTCCTGGATAAAGATCAGCACCCGTTTTAGACGTTCATAATACGAAAATGTCATGCTCATGGTTTGGCTCATACCCACCTCCGGACATTCATAAAGATACAAACATCCCATCCGTGGTTCTTGATCGTTCTTGCTATTCTTGCACAAATTGTAGAGTCTAGCCCAATGAATTGAAAAAGATGGGGAATTCACTAAAACCCTGGTGAATAGGGTAACTTCGAGTCGATAGTTCTCTCGCAAATAATGCATTTCAGGCGGTTGAAAAGGCATAAAAGGCGGTTAATTGGCATAAAGGCTGGGGTGGGGCGATGAAATATCCTAAAAATTGCAAAAAAATGGGAGCGCGTTAACCCTTGATATATCACGCCTTGAAAGGAAAAGTTGAGGATTAGTTCACAAAAAGTCACATTTTTTGAAACCGAGCGCTTGATCGGGGAGCGAAGACAGGTTATGATGATTGCAGATCAAATGAACCGAACATTCGTTCGGTATAATATTCATTTATCACTTAATCATCATGACGATCTTCTGCTAATCGATGGCTGAATCACGTCGGCGCCCCGCAGATTTCGGTAGCCCGGTCTTCACTATTTCCGGGTTACCGAGGCTATTTTCCGACCTTGAAGAATTAGGTCGGATCATTCATTTTCAATAATACGTTGCCGGGGGGGCAGCGTTCAATAGATGGTTAGTCGCCCAAAATTCCGAGGAAGCCGTCCACCAGAATGCGTGGATACAACGGTTACGAGGAAGGTCCTGACAAAGAGCCCAAGTACAGGAGGCAACACTGCAGAAAGTGGCGCCACGGGCTCTATCGATGGATTGATGGAATGCATCAACTCAAGAGCACATGGATGAGGAAGGATACCTCCGAAAAAAATGAACAGATGGGGCATATATAACCCCCAGGCGCAGGTTACCCTATTCGGAAGAGTGGGTGCCACGGATGAAGGGGCGGCTTCAGAGACGAAGTCGCCCCTAACTTTCTTTTAGGCTACTTTTTGAGATCTTTGGGATTGAATCCGTATTTCTGCACCCTGAGCCCCATAATCCGTTCGGTAATGCCCAAGACCCTCGCAGCAGAGGCCATATTCCCTCTGGTTTCTATCAGAGCGTCTGAAATCATTTCCCGTTCAAGATTGTCCAGGGCCGCCTGAAGCGCGCCAGTGGATTGGGTGCCGCTGGTGGAGCCGGTGGCAAGGGTTGGCGGTAGATCGCCGCCTCGGATCACCTGGTCTCTTGATACCAGCACAGCCCGTTCTATGAAGTTTTCCAGCTCTCGAACATTGCCCGGCCAGTTGTAGGTCATCAGGGCGTTGATGGCGCTGTTGGAGATGCGGCGAATGTCATTTCTGTCGCTTCTGTATTTTCGTATGAAGTAATCCACCAAGAGGGGAATGTCCTCTTTTCGCTCGCGCAGCGCCGGTATGCGAATGGGGAAGACGTTCAGTCGGTAATAAAGATCCTGGCGGAACTCGCCGTCCAACATCTGGTTCTCCAGATCCCGGTTGGTTGCGGCAATAATTCGAACGTTCAGTTTAATGGTTTGGTCGCCGCCTACCCGTTCAATTTCACGTTCTTGAAGAAACCGCAGAAGGGCAACCTGGGTGGTGGCGGGAAAATCTCCGATTTCATCTAGGAAGAGGGTTCCGCCCTGGGCCTGTTCAAAACGTCCCTTTCGTTGTTTAAGCGCGCCCGTAAAGGCGCCTTTCTCATGGCCGAACAGTTCCGATTCCAAAATGGACTCGGGCAATGCGGCGCAGTTCACCCGAATAAAGGGTCCCGCTGAGCGTTCTGAATTGTAGTGGATGGCATGAGCTACAAGTTCCTTGCCCACCCCGCTTTCGCCTAGGAGCAATACCGTTGCAGCGCTTTGAGAGACTTGACTGATCTGGTTGAATACTTCCAGCATCTTTTTGGATTGGCCAATAATGTTGGCGGGCCTGAAACGTTCCTTCAATTGCCCTCGGAGCCGTTCTTTTTCTTCCACTTCTCGTTGAATGATCCTGCGGAAATCCACTGCTTTTGCGATAAGCGAAGCCACGATGGACAAAAGTTGAACGTTGGCCTCCAGCTCCAAGGTGGTTGCGTGGCGCCGTAATACAGAAAGGGCGCCAATAACCTCATTTTCCAGCTTGATGGGAACGCATAAAAACGAGAATTCGGCTTCAGGAGGCAGGCCTTTGGATATGGTGCGCCCCAGGAAGTTGGGATCTTCATGAATATTTTTCACGACCTCAGGCTCGCCCGTTTCATAGACTTTGCCGGTAATGCCTTCCCCAATTTCGTAACGGCCCTTCTGAATTTCCTTTTCAGACAAACCGTGTGAATCCTGCATCACAATTTGTTTGGATTCATGGTCATAGAGTGATAATGCAACTCGCGCGCTTTTGAAATAGGCGCCGAGCATATCCAGGGCCGGTCTAATGGCCAGCTCCAAACGTCCGCTTTTGTCAAGTCGTTGACTGATTTCAAAGAGAACGCGTAATTCTTCCGCCGCTAATTTCGATTCAAGGGTGGCCATGGTCACTCCTTTACAAAACGGGGACCCGGTCCAATTGGACATTGCCCGCCCCGATTGGCATCATTTTAGCGAATATTCGCGGATCGTGGGGAAAAAACCGGCCTGGAGCTGGGCCTTTATGCGGGTCGCAGAGACGGTGGCGGTAAAAACCTCTTATGCCCTCAATGGGAAAAGGGCAGGCCTTTAAGGTCCGCCCTTTAATGAAAATGTAGATTGGGTTTTCGTTTAAAGCAAGTATTGCGTATAGCCTACGCCAGAAGCCGAGTGGAATGTGCCAATGTAGTTGCACCCAATTCTCAGGGTCAGACCAACGCCCCAGATGGTGCGGGTGGCTTTGAGACACCGACGCTTCTTCTTTTTGTACTTATAGCTGAAGGGCGATGACGTCTCGCAT
>JBNKOV010000112.1:0-11144 GCA_050294955.1 Holophagae bacterium | reverse complement strand
GGCTGGTGCTAAAAGCGCTTCACGGGGCTTGTGTCCTTATGGGAGATACCCGAATGGTGGACTTCCTGCAGGATGGTTATCGTGCATTTGCAGATCTCAAAGATATAGAGCCTTTAGCCAGGGCAATTGAAGTTCGAGAACAGGAACGGTTGGACCGGATTTTTGGCGTCCCGAGCAAAGCAGGGACGGAAAAATCAACACCCCCTCGTTAAGGGCTTTGCCGCGAAGGGCAAGGGCTGAAGTAGAGAATAATTGAAATTTTTTTTTGTCTCTTTGCTGGATGGTATTCTATTTATTTTGAGTTGCTTGGAGACTTTTTCTGTTTTTGCGATGCCGCTGAGTTGGAGGATTTAATTAAAAAATAAAAATTTGGGTGTTGACACCAAAAGGACATCCCTTTATACTCTGCAACCTGTTGAGGTTATACACGAGCGGGTGTAACTCAGTGGCTAGAGTGCAACCTTGCCAAGGTTGAAGTCGTGGGTTCGAATCCCATCACCCGCTCCATACTTCTTTTAATTAGTAAGGGTTAAGAGCAATCTTACCCTTGTTTTCGTTTATGGTAGACCATGAGCATTAGGGCGGCGTAGCCAAATGGCTAAGGCAGAGGTCTGCAAAACCTCCATTTATCGGTTCGACTCCGATCGCCGCCTCCAATTCTCGCCTGAGTGGTGAAATTGGTAGACACACAGGACTTAAAATCCTGCGAGGTTTAACCCTCGTGCCGGTTCGAGTCCGGCCTCAGGCACCAGCCACCTTCTACCATTTTGCAGACAGGCCACATTGAGAATAGAGATTGAAGCCATAGAGCTGGTCAATCCATTCGCCTATATTCCGTGAAAAGCTCAGGCATTCATTGCTTACGTGAGCGTTTCGGCGCTTCATTTTGGGTCTCCAATTCTTATGAGCTAGCCCGCTGGATGTCTATCAGCAGAGGCCAGAAACCTTCGTCCTTCTCCCAGGCCCCATCTATAGAGAAACAGAAAAAAGAAAATTTTTCAGGCCTGTGTGAAACTTTCGGTTGGCTTGAGCATCTCCCTAAAGCATGAGCGTCCTCTGTCGCGGGTTTCCGCAACGGATCTATAAAGCCTGGAACGGGGATGTTCTATCAACAAGGTCTTGAGAAAACGTTCGGTACTCTGTACAATGCTTTGGTTCCCTTCAATGGGGGAGGTGTGTATTGGAAAAGGTAACGATAGAAAAACTTGCATCCCATCTTGACACCGAAGTAGAGATTCGGGGTTGGGTGGGACACCACCGCAAAAGCGGTAAGATTCAGTTTATTGTTGTAAGAGATGGATCGGGTTTTGCCCAAATGATCATACCTCGCAACGAGGTAAGTGAAGACGTTTGGGAGCGGGCGAAGAGCTTGACCCGCGAAAGCTCGGTCTGTATCACTGGCGTGGTTCAAATGAACCCGCGAAAGAATGAACCGGAGATTTTGGTTAAAAATTTGGAAGTGCTGCATATAGCGGATCCCTTCCCCATTACGCCGAAGGAACACGGTACAGAATTTCTGATGGACCACCGTCATCTGTGGTTCCGCACCAAACGTCAATGGGCGATTCTCAGGATTCGGCACACCATCATCAAGTCCATTCGGGACTTTTTTGATTCCCGTGATTTCATTCTTACGGACAGCCCCATCATCACCCCAACGGCGGCGGAGGGTTCATCTACGCTATTTCAGTTGGGATATTTTGACGAAGAAGCCTTTTTATCCCAGAGCGGTCAGCTCTACTTGGAGCCCACTGCTGCGGCATTTGGAAAGGTGTACTGTTTTGGCCCCACATTTCGCGCAGAGAAATCAAAAACCCGCCGACACCTGACGGAATTCTGGATGGTAGAGCCGGAGATCGCCTTCGCCAATTTGGAAGACGTCATGGTTCTGGGCGAAGAATTTCTCAAGCACATTGTAGGCACTGTTCTGGAAAAGAACCAGAAAGAGCTGGAGGTGCTTGAGAGGGACCAGGATAAGCTGAAAGCGATAATGAAGCCTTTTGTTCGCATGACCTATGGCGAGGCCGTAGAGCGGTTGCAGGCGCTGGGCAGCGATATCAAATGGGGGGAAGATTTCGGCGGAGACGACGAAACCATTCTCACCAGGGAATACGATCAGCCCATCATTGTTCACCGATTCCCCAAGGTCTTCAAGGCCTTTTACATGGAGCCGGATCCTGAAGATGACCGGTTGGTTTTGGGCATGGACATTCTGGCTCCCGAAGGATACGGCGAGGTTATTGGCGGTGGCGAGCGAGCCTCTTCCATCGAGTTCCTGGAAGACCAGATCAACAAACACGAGCTTTCAATGGATGATTATAAATGGTATTTGGACGTGCGTCGCTATGGTTCGTTCCCTCATGCGGGTTTCGGACTTGGCGTTGAGCGCGCGGTGGCATGGATCTGCAAATTGCCTCATGTCCGGGAAACCATTCCCTATCCCAGAATGCTCTATCGTAAAACCCCCTGACGCCAATTGGCTCAGGAGACCGGGGGCTTTTAGCCCCCATCGTGAGTGATGCATGAAAAAAGTTGGAATGCTCAGCCTGGGTTGCGCTAAAAACCTCGTGGACTCTGAAGTCATGTTGGGTGAATTGCAGCAGGAGGGCTATCAGTTGACGCCAAACGCCACAGATGCGGACGTCGTGATTGTGAACACCTGCGGCTTTATTGATAAAGCCAAGGAGGAGTCCATTGACGCCATCTTGGAAATGGCCGAGCTGAAGAAGCATGGTAAACTACAGAAGTTAATTGTTTCGGGCTGTTTGTCTCAAAGATACCACCAGGACATGGCAAAAGACATGCCTGAGGTTGACCTGTTCCTGGGAGTGAACCATGTGGGCGATATCCGAAAATTTGTTGAAGACCTTCGCGGTGAATCCGCCGGCGAACCAACCTGGAACCCCGATTTTCTCTACTCTTCCGATAGCCCGAGAGTTCTCACGACGCCTTCCCATTCCGCCTTCGTGAAGATTTCGGAAGGCTGCGATCACGTCTGTTCTTTTTGCATTATTCCCAATCTCAGGGGTAAGCACAGGAGCAGGCCGATTGATGACATTGTTAGAGAAGCTACCCGTTTGGGGGAGCAGGGCGTCAAAGAAATCAACCTTGTGGCTCAGGATTCCACCTACTACGGTCGTGACCTGGGTCTTAAAGATGGTTTGGCCCAATTATTGGAAGCATTGAGCCAGGTTCCCAAAATTGCTTGGATCCGAGTCCATTACATGTATCCCTATCAGGTAACCGACAGGCTGCTTGAGATCATGGGCGGCCATTCCAAGATCTGTAGTTATCTCGACATGCCGCTGCAACATGCCGACAAGGGCGTTCTTGCAGCTATGAAGCGAGGAAGCGGCAGGGCTCAGTTGGAAAAATTCATGGACCGAATTCGCAATGGCGTGCCCAACGCCTGGGTGCGATCCTCCTTCATTGTCGGGTTTCCAGGGGAAGATGACGCGGCATTTGGCGAACTTTGCTCATTTGTGGAAGGTCAGGCCTTCGACTATTTGGGCGTTTTTACATACAGCCATGAAGAGGGCACAACGGCTCATCCTCTGGGAGACAGCCTTCCGGAAGAAGTGAAAGAGGAGCGCAAGGCCAGGCTTCTTGAGTTGCAACGAGAAATATCTCGTAAAAAGCTAGAAGGGAGCCTGGGCAAAACGTATGATGTTTTAGTGGAAGGCGTCCATCCCGAAACTGAGTTGTTGCTCAGGGGCCGCCATCAGGGGCAGGCCTCTGAAGTTGACGGCGAAGTTTTTATTACCGAAGGTTCTTACTCACCGGGCGATATCATCCCGGTAACCATCGAAGAAACGTTTGATTACGATATGGCAGGACGTGTCATGGGAGGTATCGAAGTATGAGATTCAGTGCATTGACAGTATTAATCAGTTTGAGTCTGACGGCCTGGTCATGGCAGGGCCCTACCGGAGACATTAGCGGTCGAATTCTCGACCTGAAAAACGAGCCTGTTGGCGGCGTGACGATGGTGTTCACCCACGAACACGAAAAGGGCTTCAACCAGACCTATGTAACGAAAGACAATGGCGCTTTTGTAATGCGTAATGTTCCCGCAGGACCTGTGACGATCGAAGCGACCAAAGAGGGTTACACGTCTCGGACCTACAAGTACGAGCAGGACATGGGCAAGGTGAAGGAAACGTTCCGCATGGTCCCAGAAGGAACCACCTACGAGAGTCTGGGTCCTCAACCCGAACTCTCGGGAACTCTTACTGACCGTAAGGGCAATCCCCTGGCCGAGGCTTCCATCAAAATAACTTCTGAGGATCTTCCTGGTTTTGAGCTGGAGACTACTACCGACGCATCTGGCGCCTTCAGTTCTCCCAGCTTGGAAAACGCACTCGTGCAGCTTCACGCGGCAAAAGAAGGGTACCGGGATCAGCTCTACCGTTTTTATCAGGGAAAGAAAGAGTACAAAGTCAAGGGCTATGAGCTGCAGACCATGGAAGAGTACTTCAAGGAAATTGGACAGCCCATGCCTGGCAAGAAAGAGAAAACCCCTGAAGAGCAGGCTGTCGCCTTCTACAACCAGGCGGTGGATCCTTTTAAAAACAAAGATTACGATCAGGCCGAAAGTTTGATTCACAAGGCCCTGGAGCTGAATCCCGAAATGGGCGAAGCCCATAAGATGATGGTTTATCTCAATCACAACCAGCAAAA
The DNA here is from genome assembly GCA_050294955.1 of Holophagae bacterium. GTDB lineage: Bacteria > Acidobacteriota > Holophagae > Acanthopleuribacterales > Acanthopleuribacteraceae > JBNKOV01. Next base: position 6,464 of record JBNKOV010000112.1, on the reverse strand, counting down.
ATGGGAACAATCGTTGGCTAGCTGTGAGAAGTACCTTGCTCTCAATCCCGGCGACACGCGGATGATGCAATTCGCCGAGGAGGCCGCTCGGTTTGCTGGCAACGACGCTGCTGCTGCAAAATACGAAGTGAAATTGAAGGAGATGGGGGTTATCGAAAAGGACACCCCTGACAGTCTCTACAATAAAGCTGTGGACGCTTTAAATAAAAGCGACGATGCGAAGGCGCAGGAGTACTTGACCAAAGTCCTGGAAATGGACAGCAAGTATGCCGACGCCTATCGGGAAATGGGCATGATACTGGCCCGGGAGTATGAATTTGAAGCAGCCGTTGAGAAGTTGAAGCTGTTCCTGAAATATGCGCCATCCAGCCACCCAAAACGAGCAGAAGTTACGGATCTCATCGTAACCCTTTCTGAATAGAGCATCTTATTCGTTCCGGCCCGCTAGGTTGCGGGTCGGCTTTTTTATTTTATATCATCTTTTCTTGGAGGCGGTTGAATGGCTTTGAAGGCCTACATTCGCAAAGAGTTCAAGAGCAGCTGGGAAGGCCGCGCGCCTTTAACGCCCGAGGGCGTTAGAGCTCTTGTCTCGCAAGGAATCCCCATCTGGGTTGAGTCTGCTGAGAATCGCATTTTTGACGATGCGGTGTATCAGGAGGCAGGGGCTAACCTTGTAGATCAAACAGGTCAGGACGCCGAAATTGTACTGGGAATCAAGGAGCCTCACATAGACTCCATATTGCCAGGGCAGGTTCACCTGGCTTTTTCTCACACCATTAAGGGTCAAAACTACAACATGCCACTGCTCCAAAAATTTTTGGATCAGGGCGCAACTCTTATTGACTACGAAACAATCAAAGACAGCAATGGCGTTCGGCTGATTGCTTTTGGCCGATACGCTGGAATCGCTGGCGCTGTGGACACATTCGCTTTGGCAGGCAAGAAGCTGGCTCGAAAGAACAGGGACAGCGTTCTTCGCAATATTCAGATGACTCATGTCTACGGCTCCATTGCAAAACTGCGTCAGGCTCTTGAAGTGTTGGAGCCCTGCGAGGAAGACGAACCGATTCGCGTTCTCATTGTCGGGTCTGGAAACGTGGGCCGAGGATGTGAAGAAGTTTGTCAATGGTTGGGACTATCGCGGGTAAAGCCGGAAGCGCTATTGGAGGATCAGCCGCCTGATGGGAGCTGGTACTGCATAGCCAAGACAACGGATATCGTGCGGTCAAAAGACGGATCGCCTTTTGATAGAAAGGATTATCGGAAATACGGCGTTGAAAAATACGAGAGTACTTTTGAGTCCTTTTTGGGTAAGTTCGATATTCTGTTGCAAACGCCGTATTGGGAAGAAAAATATCCTCGTCAGCTCACACAAGAGCAGATGATTGCCAACTTTGACCGACTGCCCTATGCCATTGGAGACATCAGTTGCGATATTAACGGCAGTCTTGCCTGCACCTTGAAGGAGTCGTCCATCGATAATCCGGCGTTTACTTATTTGCCTTCGGAGAATCGCGTGGTTGATGGCGCTTTCTGGGATGGCCCCAGCATTATGGCAATTGGGCATCTCCCCTGTGAGCTCTCTGTTGACGCCTCGGGTCATTTCTCGCGAATCCTGCTGAAATTCATGCCTGAGATTGTAGAGATGGATCTCAACCAACCCCTTGAAGCATGTGGCCTCTCGCCGGAGCTTCAAAGGGCGACCATTGTCTACAAAGGCGAATTGACGCCGGCTTACGCTTATCTCAAGAAATTTTTGAGCTAAGACCAAATGGGGGATCCATTGCGGATCCCCTTTCTAGGGTAAAACGTTCATTTCATCGGGGACTGCCCTCTCGATATGGTCTTTATCAGATGGTCTATGGCGGCAAAAGCGTTGCTTTAAATCCCTTCTTCGAATTTTATTTGTAAAATGTGCGTTAAGTTGCACCTGGGCCAATCCACTCATTTTTATCTTTTTCATTGGCCAATCTGACTTGGTGATGATAGCCGCGAAAAAGTGGCGTTTTCCAAAATGGCCTGAGGTGGAAGAGGCCACAGTTGCTTTTTTAAAAGCCGTCAGTTGGAGAAATCTGTTTAGCTGTCAGGCTTGTGTTAGAATACGAATATAACTCTTTGGTTGTTGGATTTGATGAAAATTTGAGAAAGTTGGTCAAAATCACCAAAAAAGGGTGGTAATTTTACCCAAAAACGAGTAAAAATGGAGAAAGAGATTGTAAATAAATTTAGGTGAGTGTATTGGGGAGTTGAATCGTTATTAGTGGTAAGGGTAGGTTTGGGGGCAAACCATGAATGATATGTTTGAAGAACTGGAAAAAAATAGAGGCGGGCTAAACGCCCAAATGTCAGACTTTCAAAAGCTCTGGAACGCCAGCGCTGCTGTAGCCATGCCCAAAGCTCCGGATACCGGTGAGGCCTGGTCCTCGTTACAAAGAGCTGTGACGGCAACGCCTGAGCCCAGTCGCTCTTGGACGCCGGGACTCTCCCTGGCTTTTACCATGGCGGCAGTAATCCTGGCCGCTGTTTGGATGTACCGTCCCGCGCCACCCACCTATGATTATACCAATGCCCGGGGACAACGCCCAACCACTCAGGGTCTTCCAGATAAATCTATGGTCACCCTGAACGCCGACTCCAAGCTCTCCTTGGAGGATGGGTTCAATAAAAGTCATCGCCTGGTTCGCCTTCAGGGAGAAGCTTTTTTCTCTGTTGAAAAAGGGGCGTATCCATTTACTGTGAAAGCTGGTGAGGCGGAGGTGACGGTGCTGGGGACGCGCTTTAATGTCTATGCTAGGGACGGTAAAATTGCGGTAGACGTTGAAGAAGGCAGGGTTGCAGTAACACTGGTGGTTGACGGCGAGCCTATTCAGGAAATTTTGACTGCTGGAAAGAGCATTAGCGGAAGCACCCACGGGTTTGCCTCAGCTCAGAAGAGCGTTTCACCAGCACGTGTTGCGCAGTGGCGCGAGGGTTATATCAATTTTGACTCTCAGCCTCTTGGCTCGGTTGCAAAAGAAATAGAGCGATTCTGGGATGTTTCTATTAAAATACCTCAGCATGCCGTTCGCAGTCTGGCTATTGAAGGCTCACTGGTTGGCGGCCCGGAGGATATGGTGAAGGCTCTTTGTAAGCTTGGTGGTGACGCCACATATCGTCGTACGGCGAACGGATTTGTGATTGAGAGAAAGAAACCGGAAAGTGGGGCGCCCACAGATTGAAGAGAAAAATATTAATTCTTGGCGCTACATCCGCCATTGCCAGCAAGACTGCTTTGATTCTAGCGCAGGAAGGCCATGCCTTTTTTCTAGCTGGCCGCAATGAAGCTTCTTTGAGAAATGTATCAGAGCAATTAACTCAAGCTGGGGCGGGTTCTGTTTCCCATTCTGTGGTGGACCTCTCCGATACGCAAACTCATGAGGCATTGCTTCAAGATGCGGCTTCCTCTCTTCAGGGGATTGACACGGTGCTGCTTGCCTATGGAACTCTCGGAGATCAAAGGGCCTGTGAACAGGACTGGGCCCTTGCTCATGCGGAGATCAACACGAACTTCATCAGCGCCGCCTCCCTCCTTTCCAGGATTGCTAATCGGTTCCAGGACCAGGGGAGCGGTTGCATTGTGGCCATTTCATCGGTTGCCGGTGATCGAGGGCGGGGCAGCAATTATATCTACGGCGCTTCAAAAGGCGCTTTGTCTCTTTTTTTACAGGGCATGCGGAATCGTCTTTATAAACACGGGGTTCAAGTTGTTACCGTTAAACCCGGTTTTGTTTCCACGCCCATGACGGCCCACTTGAAACAAGGGCCGCTTTTTGTGGAACCCGATGTGGCGGCCAAGGGCATTGTTCGGGCCATGAGAAAAGGGAAAAATGTGGTTTATCTGCCCCTGCGGTGGCGCTTGATTATGATCATTATCAAAAGCATTCCGTAGTGGATTTTTAAACGACTTGGGCTCTGACCCCAGAATCTAGGAAGTTTCACCTGTCAGGCGTTTCCTTCTCTGGTGGGCGCATGATTGGGCTTTTTAAAGATAGTCAAATTCTCGTGGGCCTAAACGTTCTGCAAGCTCAATTGCCGGCGCTGTATCATAAAGGCGCTCACCAATGGCGGCGACCGGAACCAGGCCTCGTACTGAGTTGGACATGGCCACTGCGCTTACTTCGTCGAGTTGCTCTATTCCCAGGACCGCCTCTCGCGCCAGCCCCGATTCCAGAACCCAAGCCCGAGCCACTCCCGGGAGCAAGCCTAACGCAATAGGAGGCGTTATCCAAATTCCTTTCTGGAGGAAAAAGACATTGCCCGTACTGGTCTCTAGAATCTGTTGTTTGGCGTCTATGAGCAGCACATCGTGGAACCCCTGAGCAACGGCATTGTCATAGCCCAGTTGATAGGCAATTCGAGAACCGGACTTCAGAGTTCTTACCCAGTCATCGGCCGGAAGTGGGTCAAAATCCGACCATAACCTCAATTCAACGGGGTAATCGTTCTTGAGGGGCAATTTGAGAACGCGCGCTTCACTGTGAGCGGGTTGATCACTCCAGCGTCCGCCAGCTTGGATCAGGGTATAGCGGATAATCTCATCCTGAAATTCATGATGAACATCCAAAACTGCTGAGAGAAAGTCGCGCCAATCCGGCGCTTCCATATCACAAGCCCCAGCCGATTGAGAGAGGCGCTCGAAATGTTGTTTCAAGCGCCAGAATTGCCCCTTGCGAGCGCAAAATGTCTCAAACAGGCTTAGCCCATAGAGCTCGTAATTATGCACCTGGGTTATCGACTTCCGGGATCCAGCTCGCCAATGTAGGGCAGGTCCCGATAAAATTCTTCGTAATCCAGTCCGTAACCCACTACAAATCGATCCTCAATGGTAAAACCCTTATAAGCAATATCGATGGGCGTCACTCTGCGACTGGGTTTGTCTAGAAGTGAGCAGACTTTGAGGGATTTGGGATGACGAACCGAGAGGACATCCAGCGTGCGGCGGAGGGTTCTTCCTGTATCTACGATATCCTCAATCACCAGAACGTTTTTACCGGTAATGTCTGCATCCAAATCCGATAGGATCTTCACGCTTCCGGTGGACACTGTGCCGCCGTGGTAGCTGGAGACCCGCATGGTGTCTAGGACGACAGGCACGCTAAGAGCGCGAATGAGGTCTGCAGTGAACATGATAGAGCCTTTAAGAAGGCAGATTCCGAAGATTTCGCTGCCCGCGTAATCCGCTGAAATTTCAGCAGCCATCTCTTGGACACGGGTATGGATCTGTTCTTCGGTGAACAGAGTATTGACAATCGTGCCTCGCATAAAAGTGCCCCCTCTTTAAGCAAAACGATTTGATTTTAGTAATTTACCTTTAAAAAAAGCTACAGTGGTCCGGGGTGTCGTCTGCAAATTCAACGTCGAGATCCGGTACGCCGCCAACCATGAAAAATACGGGTTGCCATTCTTTGTAGTCCAGATTGAATTGAGACGCCAACCGATGCTTGTCACTGCATTGACGAAGAATGGTGACCATTTCTGAATGGTTGAGAACCGAAAGAAAAGCAAGGGTTGCTTCTACGGGGATGTAACATTCTTCGTCCGCTTTGTGAAAAAGGAGGATGAGATAGGGAAGACGCGGGACCAGATTGGCCAGGTCCTCTTCAGGCAGGTCTTCGGACAAAACTTCCAGCGCTTTTGCCATCACTTCCGGGTTTTCGATACACACCCACTGATACCTTCCGGGATCTTCGTCCAGGTATCGGTCGAACTCCTTGACTGCTCGGGCCAGCAGACCTTGGAAGCTGGTCTCGAGTCGCACGAACTTGATAGGTTTCGCCATCTAATGCACTCCATTTCGGGGAGTCGCCCGCTAGGGGCGTCACGCCCATGTTCATCTGTCTGAATTTATACTATAACTGGGCAAGATCATAAAGGTTTAATCCACATTGCAGGTAAAATAGTTGCCGTCAGGCAGATATCCGGAAGAAAATCGACCCGATAAATTGGGGTTTCATTCAATGCCTGCGATTGACCTCACTTGGGCGGCGACCAGCCACATTCAATGGCGAGCGGCTCTTTTGCTATCCACATGCGTCCGTCTTCGTGGCGTCGCGTGCAGCCTGCTTTGTCCAAATATTCAAGGAGCGGTATGGCGTATTTGCGTGTGAAATTGAATGCGGCTTTCAGATCGGACACCGCAAAAACCTGCCCGGAATATTTTTGGTGAAGCGTTGAAATGATGTGGTTTAAGAACTCATGAGATATGAGGAGATCCGGGGTCAGGTTCACCAGATACTTTTCCCAGATCAACATGCCTTCCAGGTCTGAGAAGGCTTTGCGAGATGAGAGCAGGCGTAGGTCGATGATGGGAAGTTCCTGTTTGAGGGGCGCCAGAAACTCGGATAGCCGACGGGTCGCGTCCTTGTTCCAGTTGGCCTTGTGACTACTTAGTTTTACTCGATCATGGTGGGCTTCTAAGAGCCCCT
>JBNKOV010000111.1:0-11205 GCA_050294955.1 Holophagae bacterium | reverse complement strand
AGCCAGACCCTTCTCTATTTCATCTACCCAGAGCACGCAGGGAGCCATGACCTCAGCGGTTTTCAGGGACTCCCTCAAGTTCCGTTCGGTTTCACCCATGAACTTGTTGTAAAGAGCGCCGAAATCCAACCTTAGCAACGGCACGCCCCACACTCCTGCGACTGCCTTGGCGGCCAGGCTTTTTCCGCAACCCTGAACACCCAATAGCAACACGCCTTTCGGAGAATCCAACCCGTACTGGGCGCCGCCGCCATGAAAAACACCTTTGCGATATTCCAACCATTGCTTAAGTCCCTTCAAGCCGCCCACATCGCCAAAGGCAGCCGTTTCATACTCGAAGGCAAGGACGCCGTTTTGGTTGATAAGCTCGTATTTGGCCTCCATAACACGTTTAATGTCTGAACTGGATATGGCGCCATCATTAAATATCGCATTCCGCGCCAACCGCTCTACATCCCCTGACGTGAGGCCCATGAGGTTTCGGGACAATAACTGAACTGCCTTTCTGTCTGCAATTACTTTTCGACCCTGATTCTGCGTATACTCAAGGGCCACTTTTTTGATGATATCCAGTATCTTCTGCTGATTGGGCAGGGCGAGCCGGTACTTAACAGCGAGCTGTTTTAATTCGGCCGGGATTTCGAAGTTTGGGCTCAAAAAGATGAGATGTCTTGGCGTTCCCTTATAATTCTGCGCGATTTCCCGAATAAGTCGAATGTGCTTGGGCGTTTCCAAATATGGATGGAAATCGAGTAAAAGATAGATGCCCGGTGCGTCTGAAGCTTTAATGTGCTGAAGGACTTCACCAGGTTCTGTGTTAAATTTTTGAGGAAGAAAACCGGGTCCCAGCCTTTGCAAGCCCGTTGTGACAGACCATTTTGAAATGGCGACCCTGTTTTCCGCCGCCAATTCCCTACAGAGCGAAACTACCCGTTTTTCCTCGTTTGACTCGATTACTATAATGGATGTCTGGGCTTTTAAAAGGAGTTTGAGGTCATTAAGATCTGTCATCAATGGGACACCGTCATCCGTTCTCAAGAATGAGTGGGCAGTCCTATTTTAACACGATCTGCCCACTCTCCAGCCCGTCTTTTATTACAGACTCTCTTTTCTTACGATGTAGAAACCTGATTTGGTTTCAATGGGCTGCTTGGAAATCTCTCCTTCTTTCAGATTGGTGACAGCGTCCTCGAATGCCGGCTCCTGGTATCCCTTGAACCAGGGCGCCATGAGGCCTGCTCTAACGGCGAATGGTCCGTCTGAATGCTCCTTCGCGAGATCGTCAAATGCAGCGGGGTTGGCGTTGATTTTTGCTGAAAGCTCACTAGCCAATTTTTCCGCATCAGCCTTGGAGCGGGTTACGCCGGCTGGTGGTCGATCTGAGCCTTGGTAGCCAATCCAAATGCGGCTGGCCGCTCGTTTTTCCACCTTCTGACGTTGAAGCAGCGCAAAGCCGAGCGGTAATTCAACAACACCGCTTATCTCACCGTATTTCAGGCCTTTCAAGGCGTCAACCATGGTCGTCATCATGGGGCTGTCACCATCTTTGAAGACACCCATAAAACCGCTGCTCAGGTCACTTTTCTCGTTCAGCGCCTTTTCAAAATCCGCTGCCGAAATGCCTTGCAGGGCCTCGGCCAACTTTTGCGCCTCTTCCTTGGAACGAACCGGCGCATTGTCTCGGAGGCCTTTTACTTTAACAGCGCCCTCATAGGTGAACAAGATGGCTTTTGCGCAATAATGCTTGGCGTTTAGAGGGTTCCTACGAATGATGTGGAAGCCGAACGGGGTTTTGACTGGCTCCTCGGTGATCTCTCCATCCTCCAGCTTTTTAAGAGCGTTTTCAAATGGCGGCGCCATCTTGCCCTTTTTAAAAGATTTCAGGTTGCCCCCAACCCTGGCGGAAGGTCCATCCGACTCTTCCATCGCCAATTTTTCAAATAATTCAGGGTTGGCTTTTAATTTGGCGGCAACCTCTTTCGCCTTGGCAAGGGCCTCTTTTTTGCTGCGGGTTACGTCTTCTTTGGCCCGATCCGCCCTTTTATGAGAGATCAGAATATGAGAGGCCGCAAAGTCGCCGCCCAACGGGAAATATTGATCTGCTTCATCATCGGCTCTCAGGCCAATGGGCAATATTAAAAAAAGCAGGGCGAAAACGATTCCCGATTTTAAATTGATCATTTAACAACTCCATATGCATTAAAATGGCTCCGGGAAACGAACCCGAAAATGCTATTATAGCTCCCTTTCGACCGGGTTGATCAAGTTTGAGGCAATATGGTTGGCCTCGTCCGCCCTGTTCAATGTGGCTATTTTTGGGAATAGACCCCGCTTTCCGCGCGTTCCCGGTAATGGAGGTGTTCCATGATGTTGTCTTTTCTGAGATTGAACCTGGTGTTGCTGTTTTTTTGGGGAGGGACTGCTTTTGCGGCGGATCCCATTAATAAATCGTTTACAGGTCTAGCCCTAAAAGGATACGACCCAGTAGCCTATTTTACAGAAAGCAAGCCGGTTAAGGGTTCGAAAGACTTCAGTTTCAAGTGGATGGACGCTGTCTGGCGATTTGCCAGCGAAGGAAACCTGGCCCAGTTCAAACAAGAGCCAGAAAAGTATGCGCCCCAATATGGCGGGTATTGCGCCTGGGCGGTGAGTCAGGGATATACGGCGGATATCGATCCTCAAGCATGGAAGATTATTGATGAGAGGCTTTATCTGAATTACAGCCTGAAAGTCCAGAAGAAATGGGAGAAGGACATTTCCGGTTTTATTCAAAAAGCTGATGCGAACTGGCCTGGGTTGAAAAATTGAGATAATCCCAAGCTCTGTTTTATCTTTCGGACATTTTGGGGGTTTCCAACTTCCCCCTTTAGAATGTGGTTGCAGCGAAAGACAGCTTCCAGAAAGATCTCCATGGGTTTTGTCTTTACCTGAGCAAGAACTCCTTTAAATAGCGGGAGTCAGGTGTTTTTCCTATTTTGGATTGATCAATAAGGTTTGTTTTTCTCGCGTTCCTTAATAGGAGCCGAATTTCCTTTCTTATTAATCCATTACTGCTCAAGGCTTGGTTAAAACCCATTTTAGGAGGACCTTTATGTCTCGATTTTGCACTATGTTACTAGCTTTAACCCTATTTGCCGCCACACCACTTTTTGCTGGCGACATGACATATAACCAACGCGCCAACGCTATGGGCGCTCTGCTTGCAGACGATATGGCCGGGGGCCTGGACGCCTTCGCCGCCAGTATGGGTAAGACGATTAACAAAAACACCGTGGCGGTTTCCGACACCAACAGCGCCCTTTCAGGCATTGCGGCCCTGGGCGATGTAAGCGATATTACCCGGGACGATTTCAGAAACGGGGCCGACTGCGCCGTTATCTACTTTTCACCCAAAAGCACCATACAAAGCGATCTTGACGAAGGTTACTATACGCTTCGATTCTACGATGAATCAAAAACCGGGACGCCTGTGATCGAATTTGTGGACGCAAATGGGAAAGTGGCCCTGGCTGCTGAAGGCATGCTAGATGTCATGTCCGATGGACCGGAACCCACCCAGGCTGCCATTAGCGTAGATATTTCCGTCAGCCTGCACGCCTCAGTCCATTTTCGTGGATTTGGGATCCGCGCTTGGGCTGGCGGCTGGGTTAAGATTGGCATCCATATTGGCATTGGTCAAGACTATATGCCCGAAGAAGACGGGCGGGATAAACCCATTCAATAATTGAGTTCCATAACCCATCATAGAGGCCCGCATTTGCGATAAATGCGGGCCTTTTGAGGTTTTGGTCTTGATGGTTGCTGTCGCTTTTAATTTCCAGTTTGGCTTAAACCCTTTTCCCTCATTTTTGTGCATACGCAGTATCTGTTCGGCCTCAACATTTGCTTAAGTTTTCGCTCTCTACCATCGATAAGCACTTAACAGGGCTGTATCCTTTGCAATACTTGCCTTCGATCAGCCTGAAAAGAGCAAACCGATTCGAAAGATCGGGACGCAAAGCCATTGGCCTAAGACCCCTATGGGTTATGGTAGCAAGGTTACCAGGCAGGTGAACGGCGTGTTCGCCTAACTTCGGAGCTTCTTAAATGCTTCATCTCAGACACAAAGCAGCATTTCCACTTATCAATTTCCGTTCATTGATCAAGGCAATTGAGAGGGCTGTGTTCGACCTGAGAAATGTGGTGTTTGTGCGCTGAGGTTAGACGCCCTCTTTTCGTCCACATGTTTTAAGTGACCGGGTTTTAAGGATGGAACCAATGAAGATTTTCAAGCCTATGATTATGATCGCAGCACTCCTGACGGGGTTCTCAGTTTTCGCTGGTGAAGACGGAAAGGAACCGAAAAAGGAAACTGTTAAACAAGAGACTGTTCAAAAAGACTCCGGCGAAAAGGCTCAAGCTGCTCCTGGCGGCGCGGGCATGGTTGTTAGTATTGATCCCAGTCGAGGAACTATCGACTCCAATCCCCAATTATCCGACGAAATGAGAGATGCTTTGGAGCGTATGGTGAATACCTCTTCAGAAGGTCTTGTAGAACAACGTCTTGCAGACGGCACGGTTCTGGTGGATCTTCAGGGGCGGTTCCAGTCCGCCATGGTTGCCACAATTGGCCCAGACGGCAAAGTGAGCACGAATTGTTTCTCCAAAAGTCCCGATCACAAACATTCCGATAGTTGTAATGTAGTAAAAAAGAAAGACAATACCGGGGCCGGCGAAAAAAAATAAACCGCTGCGGTAAATTATTGCAAAACACTAAACTTTAAAGGGTTTGGTCAACCCGCCTCTTTGGATGCCCCTGCGTTGGCGCGTCTAATGGGGATGGGTCTGTCCGCATATTCCCTGCAACAAGGCTGATGGAGGTTCCCATGCCCCGCAATCGTTTGCGTTGGACTATGTCTCTTATTTTTTTTCTTTGGGGAGGCAATGCCCTTTGGGCTCAAAAGGAGCCGGACCGCGCCACCGATACAGACGTGGCCGTTTGGATTAGTGAGGGCCATGGCGCTTCCGCGGATTCAGACATTACCATTCCGCTTATTGTTGGGGAAGTGGAGCAACAGCATCATGTGAACTCTTTTGAGTTGGAACTCAATTACGATGACAGTCTGCTCACCTATACAGGGCTTGAGCTCGCCAACTCCCTGATTGAAGGTTGGGATCTGGTGGTGGACAACGAGCCTTCTGCGGGCCGAATTCTGGTATCAGCCGCCGACACCAGTCTTGTGGAAATTACAGCGGGCCAGGACACAGTGCTCTTAAGCTTCAACTTTCACGTTAAGGCAGGAGCAACAGTTGGCAATTGTTCCGATCTCATTCTGCCGCCAGCCGAGTTTGTCTTCAACGCGGGAACACCTACAGCTACGGTTCTGGACGGGGTTTTCTGTGTAACGCCTACGCCGCCGCCCATGGCTGATCTTTCTTTAAACCAAACGCTCAATCCTTCCGTTTTGAATCTAGGAGAAACCGCGACTCTCAATTTTACAGTAACCAATAATGGACCCGATAGCGCCTCTGGCATTTCGGTTTCTGCGCCGCTTGCCGCCGGACTCTCCTATGTCTCCGATAATGGCGGTGGCAGTTATTCCGGTGGAACTTGGACTGTGGGAACCCTGGCTTCAGGCTCATCGGCCAATTTGCAAATCACGGCCACTTTTGATGGACCGGGAAATGTAACCAATAGTGCCGAAATCGCAGCTTCTGACACGGGCGACCCCGACTCCACTCCGGGCAATGGCAATGTGGAAGAAGATGACTACGCGGAAGTGGTTGTGCGGGCGCCTCTTGCGGATTTGAGCCTTGCCAATCGGGTCTCCAATGTCATTCCATTTGTGGGTGATGTTTTTGTCTTTACGCTTACCCTAACTAATTCAGGACCCGATGCGGCGACGAACATTGAAGTTACGGCTCCATTGCCTTCTGGGGTCAGCCCTGTTGGATTGCGAGAAATTAGAGGCTCTGGAGTTTATTCGAAAGGCGTGTGGAGTTTAGCCACATTGGAAGCCAACAGCTCTGCTGTCTTGGAGATCATGGCGACTGCCGATTCACCGGGTTTAAAGAGTTTTTCTGCTGAAATTACGGCTTCCGACGCCAAAGATCCGGATTCTACTCCAGGCAATGGCGTGTCCTCTGAAGATGATCAGGACGCTTCTTCCATTACGGCTCGCAGTGTGGAAGGCGCTGTGTTTGTGATCAACAACGTGGATCTTCCAGGCGAGGGTCTTAACGACCCCACACCGGTTGATCCCATTGGCGGAAACCCTGGATCCACTTTGGGCGAGCAACGATTGCACGCGGTTGAGCGCGCCGCCGCTATTTGGGCCGCCAACCTGATAAGCGATGTGGATATTGTCATCGATGTTCAGTTTACCTCTTGCGTTTCAGGAAGTTTACCCGCAGAGTTTTTCCCACAAACGGCGAACCGGAACTTTCCCAACGCGCCGCTTGCTGATGTCTGGTACCCTTCTGCCCTGGCCAATACCCTGGCTGGTTCCGATTTAAACGGAGCCGACCCGGAAATTGAAGCCCAAATCAGCGCCGATCTCTCTTGTTCAGGCAATTCCTGGTATCTGGGTCTGGACGGCCAGCCTCAGACCGGTCAGGTGGACATGGTGACTGTGTTGGTTAAAGAGATGGCTCTGGGGCTTGGCTTTGTTTCACTTACAGATAAAGATACGGGCGCGCTGCTTTTTGGGAATATCGACGTTTTCTCCACCTTTCTTGAAGATCATGGCATGGGCAAGACCTGGGCGGAAATGAGCAGTTCCGAAAGGCTCGCCTCAGCATCGGGCGGCGCCCTTGTGTGGGGCGGTTCGGCCGTAAATGATGTGGCGCCTGAAGTCTTGAATGAGGGCGTTCACAGTTCTGGAAGGGTGGAGATGCAGGGGGACCCCGCGCAGTCTCTGTTCATTTTTGAAATTCCGGGTCAACCTCGGGATTTGCCCCTTTTACGTTGGAATGACAGTTTGAATCCTGCGCAGTCTCAGCAGGTTGGCTACAATGGCCCCAATCACGATCCAGGCCTTGCGGTCTACGGTCTTTTTGACATTGGTTGGTCCCAGTTGGGTCAATCCGACCTTCGTCTTTCCATGACAGTGGACAACCAACTTGCCGTGCCTGGGGAAGAGGTTACCTTTACCCTGACCCTTTCCAATGATGGACCCGAACCTGCAACCGGCGTAGAAGTAACAGATCTGCTGCCCGGCGGCTTGACCTATGTCAGTCATTCCGGCGGCGCCTATGTTGCCAGCAACGGGGTTTGGTTGGTGGGAACCCTGGATGAAAATACCAATGTCTCTCTGAACATTACTGCTCTAGTGGGTGATGGTGGTGTGAAGCGCAATGTGGCGGAAGTGACGGCTTCCGATCAGGGGGATCCCGATTCTTCTCCCAATAACGGTTTATCTCTAGAAGATGATCTGGCTTCAGTAACAGTGGGCAATGCAGATGTCAGCATAAGCCTGAGCGCTGACGACATTTCTCCTGGATTAGGGGATCTGGTAACACTAGAGATTGCAGTTTCTAACAGTGGTCCTGACATGGCGACTGGGGTGGTGGTCAAAGATTTACTGGCTGGCGCCTCGCCACCTCCTTTGGAGTATGTGAGCGACAATAGCGGCGGCGATTATTCTCCAGAGACAGGCTCCTGGGTCGTGGGAAATCTATTAGTGGGAGAAACCCGAGCCCTTCTCATTACTGCGCAGATGAATACCAATGGCGCTGTGAGCAATACGGCTGAGGTGATTGCTGCGGATGTAACCGATCCCGACTCCACGCCAAACAACCATTCTGTGGGTGAAGACGATTTGGCCTCCATTTCTCTTGCGGCGCCTATTGCAGATCTCAGTCTTTCCAGCAGTTTGGACAGCGATAGACCGTTTTCTGGCGAACAGGTGGTTCTTACCCTGACGATTGACAACGCAGGCCCGGACAGCGCATCAAATATTGAGTCCCATGTAACGATACCGTCTGGCATGAGTTATGTCTCTCATTCTGGGGGCAATTATAACAACGGTGTTTGGATCGTGGCGGCCCTGGACAGCGGCCTCAGCTCCAGCATGGACCTGGTCCTTGCTGTGGATTCGAGCGGCGCTCACGCGGTGACCGCCGAAATTGCATCGGCTTCCGAGTTTGACCCGGACTCGGTTCACGGCAACGGCGTAGCTGGTGAGGATGACTGGACTCAAGCAAATCTGGCGACGCCGGTTGCGGACCTGTCTCTTACTAAAACAGCGGTTAACGCCACGGCCAATGTGGGGGACACCGTCACTTTTGTGATTGATGTTCACAACAGCGGACCCGATCCTGCTACAGGTGTTGTGGTTGCCGATTCGCTCCCCTCCGGTTTAGCTTACCAATCCGATACCGGCGGCGGGGCCTACCAGAGTGGAACAGGCCTTTGGGACGTGGGCGGCCTGGCAGTTGGCGCTACTGCGAGCCTCAGCATCCATGCGGAGGTTACGGTTCCGGGCACTAAGGTGAATGTGGCCCAGGTTGCAGCAGCCGATCAAGACGACCCTGATTCCAACCCGGGAAGCGGCTCAGATGAGGATGATGATGATTCGGCCACGGTGGGCAAAGCCGACATGTCCATGACCATGACGGTGGACGATCCTGTTCCCTTTGTTGGGGACGGACCAACTTTTACGATTACCTTGAGCAATGCAGGGCCAGACCATGCAACTTCTGTGTTTGTAAAGGCTCAGTTGCCGGAAGGTCTGGCGTTCACCTCCTCCGGGGGCTCCTATAATAACGGAATTTGGGAGGTTGGCCAGCTCAATAGCGGAACTCAGGTTTCTTTAACGGTAACGGCGGAGGTCGCCAGTATTGGACCCAAGACCTTTGTGGCCGAGATTCTTTCTACGGATCACGCGGACCCGGATTCTACGCCGAACAACGCTGTGGCTTCTGAGGATGATCAGGCTCAAGTCACAGTGACGCCTCAATCTTCGGCAAGCGCCACCATTGTGATCGTGAACGGCGATAATCCTGGAGAGGGGTTTAACGACACAAAACCCGTAGCGCCAGTTGGCGGCAATGCAGGCACAACTCTGGGAGAGCAACGCCTCATCGCCTTCCAATACGCCGCCGACATCTGGGGCGGGTTAATTAATTCCGACGTTACCATTCGGGTGCTTTCCAAATTCGACGGTCTTTCCTGTTCCGCCTTCTCAGGCATTCTGGGGTCCGCCGGTCCTCAAACAGTCGCTCGCGATTTTCCCGGGGCTCAGTTTCCAAACACCTGGTACCATGCGGCTCTAGCCAATGCTTTGAGCGGAACCGATCAAAACGGCGGAAACCAGGAAATTCGGGCTACGTTTAATAGCAGTATCGACAATAACAACAGCTGTTTGAATGGGACCAACTGGTACTATGGGTTGGACGGCAACGCGGGGAATGACATTGATCTGGTAACGGTTCTACTCCACGAAATGGGTCACGGCCTGGGTTTTTCAACTTTTGTGAATGGAAATTCTGGGCAACAGTTCTATGGACGCCCCGATGTTTATATGCGCAATCTGGAAGATCATAGTAGGGGCAAGCGCTGGGATCAGATGAGCGATGCGGAGCGGCGCGCTTCCTCCATCGACACCAATGATCTGCATTGGGTGGGTCAGAATGTGGTGAATCAATCTGGCATCTTGAGCGCGGGAGCCAACAGCCAGGGCCATGTTGAGATGTATGCGCCCAATCCGTTTCAGGGTGGCTCTTCCGTTTCCCATTTCAGCACCAGATTGAGCCCCAACGAACTGATGGAACCCTTTAACACTGGAGTGATCCACGATCCTCGTCTGGCTGTTCCCTTGCTCAACGATCTGGGTTGGACATCCCAGCCTTTGTCAGATCTTCGTCTTGAGGCGACGGTGTCCAATCTGGCTCCAAACCCAGAAGAGATGATCGACATAACTCTTACGGTTTTCAACGACGGACCAGGCCGCACTACCGGCGTGGAAGTCACAGGCTTGTTGCCCGAAGGGTTGACATTCTTTTCCGCTTCACGAGGCAGCGGTTACGACGAGAGCACCGGAGTTTGGGACGTGGGCGCCCTGGATCCGGGCGACAGCCCCAGCCTGACCCTTAGCGTGAGGGTGGATTCTTTAAATGATATTACCTTTTCTGCAGAAGTCACCAAATCCAACAGGGAGGATCCCGACTCTATTCCCGCCAACGGCGATCCCGGTGAAGACGATTACGACGAAGCCGTGATCGATCCTCAGTTTATTGGAGAAGCCGATTTAAGTCTGGCGCTTACTGCTTCCGACACAACGCCGGACGTGGGCGATGTGATCACGCTCAGCTACACCCTGTCCAATGCTGGGCCGGATGACGCGACCCAATCGGTTGTGCGAGTTAGCGGCGTTTCCGGTTTGAATTTTGGTGTTGCAACCGGGCCGGGCTCCTTTAACGCCTCTACGGGCCAATGGTCCCCAGGTCTGATTGGCTCTGGCGGCTCCGCCGTTTTACAGATTCCAGCTACGGTATTAAACGACGCCGCAAAAACCCTTGAATCCGAGGTTATTGCTTCGGCTGAAACCGATCCAGATTCTACGCCTGACAATGGTTCTGGCGAAGATGATTACGCCAGTCTGTTGATAGAACCCATGCCTGTTGGCGTGGCGGATCTCTCGGTTCTGTTGTCGGTGGACGACGCAGCCCCAGATCCAGGAACCTCTGTGGTCATTACCTTGGAAGTTTTTAACGACGGTCCAGACGCAGCGGAAAATGTGGTGGTTGCTCAAACGCTGTCCTCTGGCCTGGCTTATCAGTCCCATAATGGCGGAAGTTTCAGCGTTGGTTCGGGACGGTGGAGTTTGGGCAGTGTCCCTTCGGGCGGGTCCGTGTCTGTAAGTTTGACTGCCCAAGTGAACAATACCAACGCTCAGGAAAGCCGAGCCGAGGTGGCGGGCGTGATTCAAAGCGATCCCGATTCTACACCGGACAACGGCGCGGCTACTGAAGACGACTATTCTACCGTGTCCATTCAGCCCAGGTATGCGGATTTGAGTCTTTCCAAAACTGTAGATCTTCCCAATGTGGAAGTTGGCGAAAGCGTGGTGTTCACCCTCAACGTCGCCAACAGCGGCCCAGACGAAGCGATGGTTGAGGCGCGTGATCAATTGCCTTCGGGTTTCACTTATGTGACCCATGGGGGCGACGGTTCCTACAACAGCGCCACAGGGGATTGGTCCATCGGCGCTCTAGCCTCTGGAG
>JBNKOV010000110.1:0-11246 GCA_050294955.1 Holophagae bacterium | reverse complement strand
CCAAGACGGGTTGGTGTCTACGCCCGGGTGGTGGGTCAGCCTCAACAAATCACTGCCATCCAAGGCCATAACGTAAATATCCACATTGCCTTCGGCGGCGACGGAGAAGGCCACTTTTTTGCCATCGGGAGAAAGCGCCGGAGCCGAAGCCCTTCTATCGGTCTGATTGAACAGGGGGCGCGGTCTGCTTTGCAGGGTGGGCTTGAGGTAGATGCCATAGGTTGCATTGAAGGTGTAGGCGTTTTCATACACCGCATAGGCCATCATGGTTTCCCGTCCATTCCGGATGGCGCTGGGAGAAACAGCAATGCCGCCCTTGGTGATGGGCAGAGGGCTATAGCCGTCATAGTCCATGATGTAAAGCTCTTTGAGACGTTTGGTTGGATCCAGAGCGCTCACGGTCTCTTTACTGAAAATGATCTTGGACTGGGCGAACTTGGAGTTTCGCAGGTGGGTGAGGATGTCGTCGGCCACCCGATGCGCCATTTTCCGCGCCAGTTTCAGATTGCCCGTTCGGTAGGCCTGGGCGATGATTGACTGGCCAGAAGCCACCTCAAACAACCGCACCTCGATGCGCATTTCACCGTCTTGCTCTTTGATGGATCCAACCACCAGATGCTGGGCTTCAATACTGCCCCAATCGGGAAAATTAATTGGCCCGTCATGGGGATTGCGGATGAGGTTCATCCTTTCCTGACTGAGCACATTGAAATATCCGGAATTTTTCAGGTCCGCGCGGAGCACTTCATTAATAGTCTCCCAAGCCTGACGATAGGAAGGCGTAGGCGTGTAGAGTTTGAAGTCGGGCACAGCAATATTCATGCGTGTGACCTTCTCGCCGAATAAGGTAAATTCCACCTCCTTGTTCTGCGCCGTGGCGGAAATGCCGCATAAAACCAAGATGCAGCATGGGATCAATAAAAACAACCGTCTCATTTCCTTCTCCTGATGGGAATCACTTTTGTGCTCCGTATTGGAAATTGATATTAAAAATTAACTTATCGCCACGATATCCATGAGGCAGTGGCGGGAATTCGGAGGCCAGAATGGCCCGTTTTGCGGGACCGTCCAAAAAGGAGCGTCCAGCGGATTGGACCACTTCCATGTTGGACACGCGGCCCTCGCGGTCTATGTAGAATCGAATTCGGGCAGTGCCGCCCTCAAGCCCGGTTTTCACCCATTGCTTGGAAACCTCGGCCAGGACCGTTTTGTAGTAGTTGATAAACTCCAAATCGTCCTTTTCCACATTTTCGCTGCCGTCCCCTACCTGCATCGTAATCCCAGCGCCATTGTCGCCAAAACCACCTCGGGCGATCGCCGCCTTGTCCTCGGGCTCAGGTTCGGGCTTTGGAGGGGTGGGATCTGTAGAGCGGGATGGCGTTTCTTCCGGCGCAGGCGTTGGGGCTGGTTTCTTCTCCGGTTTCTTCTTATCCCGGTTCAGGCCAATCTCGTTCTTTTTGGGGGTTGCTCTTTTGGGCGGCGCCTTCTTAACAGGCTTTGGCTTAGCCTTTGGGGCAGGCGTGTTCTTTTTTCGAGAAACACCAGCCACGGGCGCTTTGCGAGCCTCTCCAGAAAGCTCCATCTTAGGCGGACCACCCAGCTTCACCGTCATTGCGTTGGGAGGTGGACGGTCGGGACGATTCGCGACAGATGCCCAGATAACGCCTCCAATAGCAACGGCGTGGAAGAGCAGAGAAAGAATCACGCCCGCTTTTCGACCGTAGTTTAAGTCACCCGCGCCTTTGTAATATTGGAGATTCACATCCATGGCAATATCTACTTCTTTTTATTCTTACCGGCAGGAACCGGTTCGGTTACCAGGCTGACCTGAGACACGCCCGCTTCACGAAGCTGGGACATCAACTCCACCACCGCGCCATAGCGCAGATTGGCGTCGCCGCGAACGTAGACCGTCTTGGCGGGTGAGGCGGCCACCGCCGTCTTCACCTTCTCAATCACGATTTCTGGTTGTAGGTAGTCGTCGTTCAAGTAGTGTTTTCCCTCCGCATCGAGAGACAAAACAAGATGGTCTTCGTTGGCGGCCATCTCCAGATTGCCCTGAGGCAATTCTAGAGAAACGCCACTTTGTAGGAGGGGCGCGGAAATCATAAAGATGATCAACAGCACCAACATCACGTCCACTAAGGGCGTCACGTTGATTTCGTTCATGGTCCGATTCGGACCTTGTCCTGTTGAAAAACCCATGCTGGCCTCCTAGGTGAAGTTCTTCTCTACGATGCCCAAAAACTCCAGGCTGAAATCTTCCATTTCCGCCGAAACGCCACGCACTTTGTTCACGTAGTAGTTGTAACCCATAACGGCGGGGATGGCTGCAAAGAGACCAAACGCCGTTGCAATCAACGCCTCTGCAATGCCCGGCGCCACCACGGTCAGAGAAGCCGATTTCTGACCCGCAATATCTGCAAAGGCCTCGATAATGCCCCAAACCGTACCCAGCAAACCCACAAAAGGCGCTACCGAGGCGGTTGTAGCCAATTGGTTCAGATTCTTCTCCAGCTTGGCCACTTCCACAAAACTGGCCCGCTGCAAAACCCGGTTGATAGAGTCAAGGCTTCGAACTTTGGGTTGCTCGCCATCGGGGACCGATTGATGGCGCAATTGAAAGTTCAGCTCACTGTAGCCGGCCAGGAAAAGACCGGCCTGGGGACAAAAAGTAAAGGAGGCACAACCCTTTTTAACTTCGGAGAATCGGGCCGAATTTCGGAACAGCTCCAAAAAACCAATGGTGTGAGCCCGAGTCTTTTTCAATAGCAGTTGCTTTTGAACGATGAGCACCCAGGTCATAACCGAAAAAATAAACAATCCTATCAAGACAAGCTTGGCCACCAGACTTGCCTCTAGAATCAACCTCATATAATCCATTCCGCCTCCTGATCTCGCAAGGAACCACCATCAAAATAATGTCTTCGCCTGTATTAGGACTTCCCGTACTTTTCCGCAAGCTCCCGAACCACAATCTGGGGAACCAGTTTTGAAACATCGCCGCCCAACCGCGCCACTTCTTTAACAAGGCGACTGCTCAAATAAGAATAGACGGTTTTGGGCATCAAAAAGACGGTTTCAAGTTCAGGACTTAATTCTCGATTCATCATGGCCATCTGAAGTTCGTATTCAAAATCGGAAACAGCGCGAAGTCCTCTTACCAAAACCTTTGCGTCGCGATCCCGAGCAAAGTCCACCAAAAGCCCTCTAAAACTAAAGACTTCAACACGATCAGAAGAGACGCACTTGCGCATCATCTCCATTCTTTCCTCAATGGAAAATAAGGGATTCTTGGATGCATTTACCAAAACAGCAACACAAACTTTGTCAAACATTTTCTGTGCCCGTTCGATTAAATCCAGGTGTCCATTGGTAATAGGATCAAACGATCCCGGAAAAATTGCAGTGACCATCCCATGCCTCGGTTATCCGATTTCAGGGAGGAAAACCCCCCTCAACGGCATTCAATCTTAGCACACCCGCTCACACCACATGGTTTCTTTTTTCCCATCCCTCCAGTTGAAGGGCCATATGCCGCCCAATTTTGCCCGCAAACCCGGTTTTTTCGCCAATATCAGGTAATCATGCGTCGCCGCAAGCCGGATCGTGTTATATTAAAGACAGGTTCTATCTCGGAGCATTTCAGATGTGTGAGCTGCCTGACAACAACCGTTTCCCCGACTCAAACACTTATTGCCGCTTGGAAAGCCCGCACTTGCAATTTCCAAGAAACACGTCACTAACCTCTTTGCAAATATTTTCAAAACCCAACATATTAACCGAACAAGAAAAAACCAAACCATCTGCTTTTATTAGCTTTCTTGCATTCGGCCCACCACCAGAAAGGTTTCAGAATATGCCTTGATGGAAGGCGGTTCTGGTTTTGATGCGCAAAGCCCTCATTTGCGGAGGCAAGTGAACCAAAAATGGATAAACTGCTCATTGTAGACGACAACGAAAATAATCTATTTACCTTTTCCCAAATCCTGGAAGAACCAGACCGCGAGGTGATTTGCGTTTCATCGGGCAAAGACGCCCTTGCAGCCATGGAAGAGAATCAATTCTCGCTGGTGCTTCTGGATGTGCAAATGCCTGACATGGATGGCTTTGAAGCTGCAAAAATGATAAAGGAAAAGAACCCTGACTCTACCGTGCCTATTATTTTCATTTCCGCTGTCTATAAGACAGAGGCCTTTATTTCTCAAGGCTTTGACCTGGGCGCCTTCGACTATTTGACCAAACCGGTGGACGCCTATCTTCTTCAAAATAAAGTGCGAGTGTTCCTGAAGCTGACCCGTCAAGAAAAAGAGCTCAAAACCCTGAACCGCCAACTGGAAGCCAATAACCAGGATCTTGAGGACCGCATCCGAAAAGGAACACGGGAAATATGGATTAAGCACCGGGAAATGGAAGACATGGTAGCCTCTCTCAAGAAGCAGGAAAAGGAAGTGCTCAACACCAGAGAACGCCTCAAGGCCCAAGATCGCCTTGCAACTCTGGGCGTTATGGCTGCAGGGGTGGCTCATGAATTGAAAAACCCCCTGAATTTCATCTTGAATTTCTCCAACATTATCCACGATTTGGTGGAGGAGCTTGGAGAGTGGAAACAAGAATACGAGACTAAGACCACCGGGCAGTCCCGGACTTTTGAGGAGATTGTAGAAGATCTGACCACCAGCGTCCAAATGATTCATCAACAAGGAGTTCGAGCCGACAACACCATTAAAAGCATCTTGAAATCGGCCCATGTTCAGACAGAAATCCCCGCCTATTCCGATATCAACCAACTGCTGGACGAGTCGATTCAACTCGCTTCATATGGCTCAGACTCGCTTAACATAGAAATTGAGACCCGCTACAGCGAGAATCTACCCAAGCTTTTCGTGGCTTCCGCCAGCCTGGTGCGTGTGTTTCTAAACCTGGCCGTAAATTCCTTTTATGAACTGGGAAAAAAGAAGAAACGCCTGGGGGACCCTTTCGAGCCCAAACTCACTCTCATCACATCGGTTGAGGACCAGTGGCTGGTTGTGCAGCTACATGACAATGGGGACGGCATACCAAAAGAAAACCTGACTCGGATTTTCGAAGCGTTTTTCACCACAAAACCGCCCGGCGAGGGAACCGGATTGGGGTTGTACCTGAGCCGGAACATCATCGTCAAAGACCACTGCGGCCAGTTCGACGTTATCTCGGAAGAAGGTCAAGGCGTTCGATTCATCATTAAATTGCCGCTGGAAAAGCCTGAGCAAACCATTGCAGAAGAAGACCCAAGCTCCGATTCATGTGAATAAAATCTCAACCACTGCTGTTATCCTGATGACGCGTCGGATTTGCTATGACGAGGTTTTTGCCAAATGAACCAAATTCAATCCATTCTTCCATGGCTCAAAAAGAAGAGACAGGCCCTTTTTGCGCCTAAAAAGCCCGAGCCTTCATACCCCCGTCTTCCTCAAGTAAACGATCAAAAAGAGACCACTTTGAAAGGGGTCTATGCTGTGGGGGAGGTGTCGGGAACGCCCCTCGTGAAACTAGGTCTCAATGAAGGCCATGATCTGGTGATGCGCCTCGCCTCGGAACTGCAGAATTCAAAATCCCAGGAAGATGTCTACGATCTTGTGATTGTTGGGGCAGGCAGTTCGGGATTGGGCGCGGCGGCGGCAGCGAAAAAGATGGGCCTGAGCGCAGTGGTGTTGGAGGCCAACCACCTGGCAGAGACCATTTACACCATGACCCGGGGCAAGTGGATCTTCGCAGAGCCAGAGGACGCGCCACTGAAGAGCGAGATCTGGTTTGAAGAATGCACTCGGGAAACCCTTTTGGAGAAGTGGACGGCCCAGGTTCAAGAACTGGGTCTGGATATCCGTACATTTGAAAAAGTGGAACATATAAGACGCAAGGGCGGTGTTTTGGAGGTTTCATCCAATAAGGGCGACTACTTGGGCAAAAAGGTCATCCTGGCGATGGGCAAGTCGGGAAATCCCCGAAAAGCGGGTGTTCCAGGTGAAGTGGAATATGCCGCACGCATTGATCATCGCTTGATAAACCCAGAGCAGTTTCAAAATAAGAATCTGTTCATTTACGGGGGCGGAGACGTGGCGCTTGAAGCGGCCCTGGCCCTCTGCCAGACCAACACGGTCACCCTTGCCACCATTGACCCGGAATTCATCTACCCCAAGCGACGCAACATTGAAGCCGTCTTGGCGGCCAGGTCTCAGGGAAAAATAGCACTGCATTTTAGCGCGCACTTAAAGGGAATTGAAGAAAAGACGGTGGTTTTCAGGGATAGTGAAGGAACCGATCACCGCATAGCCAATGACCATATTTTCGAGATGATCGGCGCGGAACCGCCTCTCGCCTTTTTTAAAAAGGTGGGCGTGCGAATGGAACAGTCCTGGACACCCGGTCGATGGTCAATGCTGGCTCTGTCGTTCTTTTTTGTTTACAGCCTTTACGCTCTGAAGAGTTACGGCAAGGGTTTAACGGCCTGGCCATACGAAGGTTTGATTCCCAAGGACACCTTCTACCCTGCCTTAACCAGTGTTTTTAAGCTGGCATTCAGCCCTTTCGCATGGCTCTTCACGGAAGAAGCGAATCGAGATATTCTGGCAAATTACGATTTTCAGAAGGGTTACCTGTACAGCGGCCTCTACACTCTGGTGATGATCGTCTTCGGGGGCATAGCCATGTTTCGCTGGCGCGGCATCGCCCGCAACAAGCGATATCAGACCTGGAGATACATATCGTTGCTCAGTTTCCAGCTAGGCTTCTTCCTCATTGTCAACGTGGTGGCCGTTCAGGCCCTCACGGTGCAGTACGCCTGGAGAGCCTGGGGCCTGTATCAACCCTTCCCTCTTTTCTTTAACACGTTTTTCTGGTGGTATGAAAGCGACCCCGCGCATATTCTATGGTTTTTCGTTGGCGCTGGACTGCTGGGAACGCTGGTCATTATCCCGCTTTTGGCCAGAAACCATGGGAAGCGATTCTGCACCTGGATATGCGGGTGCGGCGGGCTGGCTGAGACCTTGGGCGACCGCTGGCGTCATCTCTCCGCCAAAGGGAGCCGTTCCAGGGAATGGGAATTTCAGAGCGCCCTCATTCTCATTGCAAGTTTCATGATAGCCGTCATTGTTATCGGCATGTTCAAATCCGATGGCAACAACATCTGGTGGCGAAGCTACAACTACCTGGTGGATTTCTGGCTGGTGGCCGTCATTCCCATCACCCTTTACCCCTTCTTTGGCGGCAAGGTATGGTGTCGCTACTGGTGTCCCCTGGCAGCCTGGAACCAGCTCCTTGCCCGATGGTACGGCCGTTTAAAAATTGTGTCCAACGACAAGTGCATCTCCTGCACCAACTGTTCGAAGTTCTGCCAGGTAGGCGTGGATGTGATGGCCTTTGCCAAAAATGGAGAGGCGTTCGACAATAGGAATTCAAGTTGCATCCAATGTGGTATTTGCATCGATGTCTGCCCCATGGACGTCTTGTCTTTTCAAAAGGGTGAAAAGCCGAAATCCATCTCTGTTTAACAAACCCCAAGAAGCCTGGCTTCAACCACATACTTTTCAAAAAGAATTGAGCCAGGACACGCCACAACTCCAGCCTCTCGTTTTCCCTGGTTCCTGGTGATTTTTCAGGGAAATTAGGGTAAGCTATAGATTGTGAATGAAAGGAGCGTCGCGAAAAGCCCTTGGGGAACAGGGAGTAAAGCACTTGACGAAAGTCTTAATAGTAGATGACAGCAAGGTTTGCCGTATGCTGTATCGAAAGGAGTTGCACAAAGGCGGCTATGAAACCGTGGAAGCCGTGGACGGACTCCAAGCGCTTGCTGTTGTCCAGAAAGAACCCGTAGATCTGGTGATCCTGGACATTGAAATGCCAAATATGGACGGTTATGAAGTCTGTAAAAGGCTTCGATCCCAAGAGTTTATCGATCGTTTTCTTCAGGACAAGGATAAGGAACAACTGCTGCCTGTGATCTTCGTCACCTCCAACATGTCCGTTGAGGGGCGAGCCAAGGGTTTTGATATTGGAGCAACCGACTACATCACCAAGGGATTCAAGCCAGGAGCCCTGCTCAATGTTGTAGACGGCATCTTGAAACCGGCCAACCCTATACGCGGGCTGAACCTGCTCCTTGCCGACAACAGCCGATTTCTCCGGAAATTGGTGGCCAGTTTCCTCAAAGGCGAGGACGTGAATATTGTCCAGGCTTCAAACGGCGTGGAGGCCTTTGATATTCTGCTCCGAAATGGGCGCAATATCCACGCGATCCTCATTGCCGATCAATTGCCTGATATGTCGGGCCTGGAGCTTTGCCGAAAAGTACGGAGAGAATTGGGATTGTTGGGCATTCCAGTTATCGCCATGACCACGGAAGGCGAGAGAGACCAGTTACTGGACCTGTTCAAAGCGGGCATTACCGACTATCTCGTGAAACCCTTTGAAAAAGAAGACATTCTCTCGCGGCTCAGGGCTTCGGTGGAAACAGTTCGCGGAATGGAGCAGGAATTTGAGGCCCGTATGGGCGTTACCGACGACTGGGCCAAGGTGGCGCCGCCGGATCATGAAGAAGTAGCGGAACTGGCGAGGATGGCGTCCTCGGTGCTGCACAATATTGGCAACGTCTTGAATTCTGTCCATGTTTCCTGTCACCAGATGCGCGCTCAATTCAAGAAATCCAAGCTCCCTCAATTGTTGTTAGCGCAAAAACTGATTTGCGACCATCGAGAAGATCTGCCCAGGTTTTTCACAGAGGACAAACGGGGCGGCATGCTGCCTGAGTATCTGGAGAGATGCGGCAAGACCGTTGAACAGGAGCAAGTCAACCTATCCAGAGACATCAAGGAAATGGCCACCAAGGTTAAGTTGATGAAGGACATCATAGAAGTCCAGCAGGCATCCGCTAAAGGCGCAAGCAAACTCTCGCAGTTTGGAATCAACGATCTGGTGAATGAAGCGATTAAAGTGCAAATGGATTATGTGCGCGAGCACGAGGTAGAGCTGACCCTTTCACTGGATTCCCAAAGAAACGTGCTTGTACAAGGCTCATCCATCATTCATGTCCTGATCAACCTGGTGAAAAACGCAGTGGAAGCCATGATGAACCAACCCGAGCGATCCTTGAAAATTTCCACCTGGGATGAAGGTGATCAAGTGATGCTAACCATTTCCGACTCAGGGATTGGCCTTGACCAGGAGCAATTATCCCAGATCTTTGTTCACGGCTTTACGACCAAAGACTATGGACACGGTTTTGGTTTGTCCTACTGCAAGCGAATGATGGAAAATATGGGCGGCAATTTAGCGGTGACCAGCGAGGGCGCGGGCAAAGGCGCGGTGTTTACCCTTGGCTTCAAAGCCGCCAATCTTTAAGATCCCTTGATAAACGCCGCCATGGCCGCCACAGCTTCTTCGAGATTCTGAGCCAGGGTTCTGCCCGATTTAATCCGGGGCTTTAATGAATGGTCTCCATCTTCCAACCAGTGGACCTTTATATTGGAGGATAGTGGATAATCCGCAACATCCGACAAATTGCCCAAGGTATCGCGAGTCCCTTGGAGTATGAGCGTTGGGGTTTGTAAATGTTCGAGATGGGCAATGCGCAGTCGTTCGGGTTTTCCCGGCGGGTGGAAAGGATAACCCAAGCACAAAAGACCCGAGGCTTCCGTTTTGTCAACCAACATACTCGCCATTCTACCGCCCATGGACTTGCCGCCAATAAATACCTTTGCGTCTGTTCCCATCAGGCTTATAACTGAGAGCCATGTTTCTTCCAACACGGCCTGCCGGTCTGGCGGGCGCTTTTTTCCGTCCTCCCTTCGTCGGCGCATATAGGGAAACTCGAACCGAGCCACTCGAATATTCCTGGCTGCCAGGCCCTCGGCAATGATGTTCATAAACTCTGAGTCCATTGGCGCTCCAGCGCCATGAGCCAGCACCAGAATATGGGCCGCGTCGGCGGGTCCGTTGTATAAAATTGTCGATGCGTCCATAATCGCCTCCCTCATGGCGCATTCTACTAAATTTTAACTACCCGTGGGGATTGAAATGCTTTACAATGCCCAGGCATGAAGAGACGCTCTGAAATACTAACCACCGCCTTTGGCATCGTACTGGCAGCTTTTTTTCTTTTTTTCACGTTTCGAAATGTGGACGTTAATGCGGCTTGGAACCATATTAAAGCCATCCCTCCCGGGCATACCTTTGGCCTTGCCTTCTTGAGTCTAGCTGCTCTGGCGACACGGGGCTTTCGCTGGTGGCTTCTGCTCCCGCCTCCTGTGCGCCGCGGTGATCTGTCGGCAGCTATGAGAGCGCTTACTTTGGGTTATGGGGTTACGAATGTAGCATCCCGACTTGGCGAGCTGGTGCGAATGGTAGTATTCAGCCGAGATTCAAATAGGGATCTTGGCAGTGTCGCTTCCTCCGTTGTTGTTGATCGCATGGTCTTTGATTTCTTGGCTTTTGCCTCTTTTTTTGCTTTTGCGCTCTTTGGGTTTCGCAACAAATTGTTGTATCTTTTTCCCCAGTTGGAGCCAGCCTTCTATCTGTTTCTGCTGGTTACAGTGATTGGCATTGCCTCCCTGGTCTTTCTAGCGATAAAACCCCAGTTCTTTCAGAAACTGGTAAAACTGGCCCACTTGGAGAAGCTACCTCTCATCGGACCTCGTCTGCAGCCCCTTATCTCCAGACTTAGCGAAGGTGTCATGATCTGCGCACAACCCCGGCGCATGATCCTTCTCTTGGGCTTTAACGTGATCGTTTGGGGCCTTTCTGTTTTATACTTTATCTGGGGAATGAGCGCTTGCGGCATTGCGATGGACCTTAAAACCGGCGTCCTGCTGTTTACCATTTCAAGCTTTGGCATTATATTACCCAGTCCGGGAGGCTTAGGCTCCTTTCATTATTTTGTAGCGGTGTCCTGTGTCTGGTTTCTCGGCGTTGAAGAAACCATGGCGGCTGCAGCGGCCACCTATGTGCATGGTATTAATTATTTTTCCGTGAGTCTGGCTGCCGTGGTCTGTTTCTTCTGGAAGCCCTCTCGCTCAAGCCAGGAGAAAGCGCCCACCATAGACCTGGCTGAGACAGAAGTCTTGTGATAAAAGCCGGTTAATGCTATGCTCATTTCGGTTTGACAATCAGTGATCTGCGCGGAGCGTTTGCATTGGACAACAGGAACCAGTTGGTTAAACAATGGCAGATGGGCCTTTTCTACCTGTGCGTAGCTGGTTTTTCTTTTGGCATTT
>JBNKOV010000109.1:0-11295 GCA_050294955.1 Holophagae bacterium | reverse complement strand
CGGGTCTCCCAGTCATACATTGGGTAATGGAGCGCAACCTCTGTTGGTGGATATACTTCCCAATGGCGACGCCATTTTCACCGGCACTGGAACGGGGTCTCCCTCTGTTTCAGTTATACCGCCAGCCATGCCGGATAGTCAAACCCTGAACGGTGTTTATTTTGAGCGTGTAAGCCCAACTCTTTTGGATACATCCGGCGCTCATGGTCTTCTCAAGGTAAGGCTGCCTGCCGGATTGGGTCATACCACCGATCCTCAGGCCAAGGTGGCGGATCCCTACATTGCCTTTCCTAATTTAAACCTGAACAACAGTCTTGAACCAACCACTGCATCGCTTACCTATAGTCCGGGGGGCGGGTTCTGGGCGGTTGAAGAATCGAAACCGGTATTATTTGGCATTCAGTCAATAGACTGGATGCTGGCCACGGGGCGTTTTCAGTTGAATGGGGCATCTGGAACGGATATTCAATATGTTCGTCAGAATGAGCTGGATTATCTCGATTCTCTCTCTGGCCTGCAAAACTCGGATGGCGGGTTGAAGCGCTCTAACGAACAATACTATCGGTTTGTGTCCAGCTACAATAACGCCCAATTGGAAGTGAACCCTGATCCCGGCAACAACAGCGCTCGGCTCACAACCCAGTTGGAGTGGCAGCCGCCAGCCGGCGCCAATCAGTTCACCACCCATTTCCCCTACGGTTCGGAAATTACTTGGAGCGGCATTGGCGCGGCAACCATTTTAGACGATTTGATTGACCCAACGACCAGCAGCCTCACCGACGTGCAGCCGGTCTCTCTGGCCTACAGTCGTGACTGCGGCGGGCCGGATTGTGGCGGGGGCGTTGGTCCTGCAACTTTGACGACCCTGCTCCAATGGGACGATCTCACGCTCACTCCCGATGGCGGCCTCGCTTCGCGGGGCAGCCTCTCCTCGTCAGCAGACATTAATTGGGGATACATTCCCTCTATGGGTGTTTACGCTCAAGAGGCCCGGGATTTCAGCGACAATGTTTTCCATATGCCTGGCCATTACTTGGATGGCGATGCTTTTAGTCAGCAGGAAGATCAGGGGCCAGGCGTGTTGCTTTTAACCGGAGTCGATTCCGCTGGTGAAACTTTGGAGCGTGCCGGGGACAACGCTTATCTCATTGGAGACGCCTGGTACGCAGGTCTCAATTTCGAGGTTCCCACTACGGGCGCCCATGATGGATTCAGCGTGTTGGCGGGCAACACCTCTATTCCGGCTTATCCCTTAACGGACGGTTCTAAATACTACGTGAGGCCGGGTGGTGTGACGGGAACCCATCAAGCCCAAAACGGGACATTTCTACCTCCTGATATCTATGGGCACACCATGAACTTCCAATACTACGGTCTGGCCTATCTAGACAGTTTGAACGTGGATTCGGTGACCACGGGCAACCTGCTGGTGCAGTATCCTTCGGACCTGGATCTGGATTTCGAAAACCTTCGAGTCACCTGTATGGGCGCTCTGGAAACGGTGGAAATGGCCGATTCCACTGGGTCGCAGGTGTTAAAATATTGGAATGCCGACATTGATCCGCTCTCTCTGGAATTCGAGCGAGACGCCGCCGATATCTGCGATCCGGGCGTGGGTTATCTCGCCATGGGCGTTACAGGCTACGCGTCCCATTTTACTTCGGTTTTTCACGGAAAGCTTGGTTTTAAGAGTGATGGCAATCTAATTACTCTGGCGGACGGTCTTGTGAGCGGTCGTGACTCCCGTTTGGCGGGTCCCAATACCGTGCGTTTCCCCGGTCCAAAGAATGAGATCTACTCCATGGATCTCACCAGCAAGCTTTATTACAATAATTTCGATTCCTACAATGGCTCAGGCGAACAGGGTTTTGTGAATCTGGCTGGCCAGATCAATGTTCCCTTTTTCAAGGATATGAAGATTCATCTCCAGACTCGCGGCGATAAGGATTCCACTATTGCTTCTATGGATATCATGGGCGGATGGCCGGATCACGGTTGGGAGATTTCGGGCCAGAACTTCTTTACTCAGGCGCCGTTTGATGAAAGCAATCGGGGTTACCCCACATCCCACTCCCGAGATTACTATCGCAATATGTCTCGTTCGGAAACGTCTCAAGATTTCTTGCCCAGGGCGCAACAGTCCTGGCTGGGCGTGGTGAATTTTGACTATCCAATGAACTGGTCCCAATTTGATCGGAGTTTCTCTTCCTATAAGGCCGAAGAGGACAAGTTCCTGATTGTGGAAGTAGAGCACGAGGTGCCCTATTTGAGCGCTAATAGCGCGGAAATGGTGTTCGGCGCTCAATACGACGGCATTCCCCAATTGAGCCTGGCTAATTTTGCTCACTCTCTGATCGACGACAACGTGATGGGTCCCATGCGGGATGCGGTTGATCAGGGCAAGGAGAGCATGGCCAACATGCTGAACGATCAGGTGATGAGGCTCTTTGATCCCGTGTTGGATGGGCTTGTGGATCCTCTGGTGGACGAGCTTTACGAAGAATTGCGCGAGGTTTATGAAGATGCGGCCACCAGCTTGGGCTTATCGACGACAGATCCTCTGCCTTTCGCGGATTGGGAAGCATCCTACAATAACGCCATGCACTGCTATGTGACCGGTCCCCAGCCTTTGCCTGCTTCCTGCCCGCTTGACGAGAACCTGCTGGGCTTGTTGGGCGAAGTCATTGGCGCTGTGGATGATGTGTCGGGCTTGTTGAAGGAGATCGACAAACATCTCGCCAATACGGAGTTGGTGATCGATGTGTTCACCTCGTCTTTCAAGGATCCCGAAGGTCGAGTGCTCTCCGATATGGACGGCATGTTCGTTTGCGACAATTCAGGCAATATTAATTTCGCGATTGCCGAGGAGCTGGTGAAGCGACTTCTGGAGGCCCAAGATCTGGGCATTGACCTGTCGGTTCTCGCTCGGGCCATCGATGAAAAACTACAGCCATTGTTCCAAGATCACATGCCCACGCTGAAGCGGGTGGCTGAAACCCTGTTGAAGCTGAAAACCTTCATTGGCCAGGTTCGCACCGTGCTCCAGGATGGCGGCGAGATGATCGACAATCTGCGGGACAAGCTGGCATCTATGAATACGGAAATCACTGGCGTGGTTACCGATGTAGACACGCGGGTCAAGGGTTTCTTTCAGCGCTTGGACAATCTCAACAGCCTGGTCTCCTCGCCTTTCGAGGAGTACACCGCCGAGGATATCAAGGCCATGATCAAGCAGGAGATCAAGGACGCCTTCTATTCCTCGCCCATCGGCACCGAACTGCAGGTGATCATCAAGCAAAACCTGTTTGACGCCAATGGCGCGATCTGTCGGGGCATCGACGATGTTTTTGCTCAAATCAACAAGGTCATCGAGGATCTGCTCTCCGAAGTGTTCGCGGATCTCGACGAAAAAATCATTCCATTCCTGGACAAGCTGAATGGCATTATTGGCGCGGGTAAACTGGACGGATACGCCCATCTCTCCGAGGACGCCATCCGGTATGCCCGCATGGACGCCAATCTGGAGTGGGAGATTCCAGAGCCCATGTCATTCCATGGCTACATTGAAATCAAGCAGTTGAACGCGGAGGGGTCGGATAACGCCTGTTATGCTGAGTCGCCCGGCGTGATCAACGAGGTTACCATTGGCGCAACCGATATTCCTCTCAACTGGGTAAGCGAAGGCTTGCGGGCCGATGTCTATGGCAAAACCACGTTCCAGACCGCCCCTAATTTTAAATTATTGGGCATTGGCGGCGGTTTTGAGATTACCGAAGGTGAGATCAAATTTGAGAAATTTGTGATCACGGATCTGGGCGCCGCCTTGGCTCTGGGCAAAGAGGAGACGTTCCTTGCCGCCAAGGCCCATGCGAAGTTTGAGTCTGTTCAGGCTGGAGTAGGAGCCTTCTTTGGAAGGACCTGCACGGTGGATCCTCTGGTTATGGTTGACCCCGATGTCGGTTCCATGTTGGGCGGCGCGCCCTTTACCGGGGCCTATATCTACGGGGAAGCCTGGATTCCTATTTTGGATTATTCCTGCGCCTTACGTCTGAGCGCGGGGGCTGGCATCGGTCTGGGGTACTTTGTGGAAGGCCCCACCTATGTGGGCAAGATGAAATTGGGCGTTAGTGGAGAGGCCCTGTGTGTTGTGTCTGTGACTGGCGAGATTGTGCTGGTGGGCATCAAGCAGGGCGATGACTTCAAATTCAAGGGAACCGGTACGGTGAAAGGTGAAGTTGGCAAGTGCCGTTGGTTCTGTATTAAATTCAACAAATCCGTCACGATAGAGAAATAAGAGAGATCAGGTTAGGGATTATGCATAGCACAATATTGCGTCGCCATTTTGGGTTTCTTCTACTGGTGTTGGCCGCATCCACGGTTCAAGGTCAGGAGAATCTGGCTTACACGGTGGGCACTACCATCGAAAACAACGCCAGTCAACGTTGGGCCTACCTGCTCTGGCAGGGTTCATCCGCTCAATTGCTGAAGAATGGCTCGTTCGCCATCTACGCTAAAGCGGGCGACGCCGCCTCTACCGCTCTCTATTCTCAGACGGCTTTCTCCCGCATGGAGACAGACCCGGCTGCATTGCAGGCCCTATTAGACAGGGCTGTGAACGTTGGCGAGGACCTGGCTTTACTGGAAGAGAACATCAACAATCTTTTCGAGGGTTTGCTCAGCGCCGCCTATCCGCTAACCCTTGGGGAAAAGCTGTCTACGGTAATCCTGGGCGCGCAATCCGACGCAGATGTCTATGAGCAATTGCTGTTTTTGGGCCGGGCGCATCCCGGCGTCAATCTGTGCTTGGGTCTGGCCTGGTGTGAACCTCTGCCAACAGGGCTCACCACCTTCGAGGTCCGAATTTGGGATGCTGCTTCCGGCGGGGATGCTGGCGTGTTGGGACGGGCCACTTTGGACGGGGACAACCCGCCCACGCCTCTACCTGCGCCCGGCGAGTTATATCAAGTTCCCAATCAAACCGGCAAAGGTCATTTAAATGTCGGTTTGCGATGGGCAGCTCCGGACGATCTTCGTCGTCTCTCTCTGCTTCAATACGGTTACAATCTCTATCGCATGACCAAAACCTTTGCTGTTGCAAATGGTTACGACGTCACCCAGCCAGGATTGACCACATTGATGGGACTGCTTCAAAGTAATCCAGCCGATGTGGTTCAAGTGAACAACGCACCGGTAATGGCTGTCAAAGACTATTACGATTCCGGCGCTGTGGACCGAGTTGATGATGTTAGCGATACCACCTTATTCACGGTAGACGACAACGACCGATTTGGCGATGGCGTTCCTTTTGAAGCTTGCTCCCAATATGTCTACTTTGTGACAGCCCGCGATGTCCTTGGCCGAGATGGCGATGTGTCTCCAGGCCTTGGCGTCACCGTGTGCGATAAGGTCCCGCCCTACACGCCCAAGCGGCTTCGAGTTGAAAACGACTTTTCCTACAACCCCGACAACAACCCGGGCAGCAGCACGATTCCAATGGAGAGCCAAAACCTGAAGGTGATCTGGCGTCAAAACGACGAGACCGACCCAGACGCCGCGGCAGTGAAATACTATGTTTATCGCTGGGTCAAGTCCAACGATCCCATGACCTATGAGGCCGATGTCACCTATAACCGCATTGCAACCATTCTGCACCAGACCGGTGAAGAGGAAAACAGCTATGTGGACAACGGACCGGGTTCACCCGCCATGCCGGGCGATGCAAACAAGACCTTTTGGTACACTGTGAGGGCGGTGGACGACAAGGACTGTGATGGCTGCGCCGCCAATGTTTCGGGCAATAGCGCTCCTGCATTTGGCGTGTTGAGAGACCGGGTCGGTCCAGACGGTCCCGATGGCGACATTTCCATTCGTTGCGCTTCTCTGGCGGCCGGTTTCCGTAACGTCACCGAGGTCGCCCTTCAGGAATGGGGCATTGAAGTTCCTCAAGAAGCGATCATCCCAAACCTGGCCGCGCAGGTTGTGGTAGAAGACAATTGCCCCGAATCTGAATTGACCATCACGCAACAGCCGCCGCCGGGAACCCCAGTCCAATCGGGCAAGCATACTATTACGGTTACCGTTACAGATGTGGCAGGCAATCAGACGACATGTGTGAGAACCTTTACCGGCAAGGCCGATCACTACCTGGATCACTACCGCCTCACCGGGAAAAGAACGGTAGGGTCTGACGTTGCTTGGGTAGAATTCTACATCGGCGATCCCAACGGGGGCGGCAGTTTCCTGGGCCGAGTAAACTACGGGCCTGGCGAGACAGAAGCCTATTTGGATTACGTTGTAGATCCCACCGTTATAGAAAGCGAGAATTTTACGGTTTACTGTCGATACGGCTCGTCAACTGGGGCTGTATCCAACTTCGCAACTTATGAGAATAACTCGGAGCCAGCGGATGGTTTTGGTCGCCTGATCTGTTTTGAAGCCAGCCTGAGTCTCGCTTATGAAAGCATTGAGGGCGGCTGCGACACTCATGTGTCCCAGGATCCGGGATCCAACCTCACCAACCCGGTGCGTGGCATTATCAACTTGCAGCCCACCACGCGGGAATGGAAACTCTATCGTCGCATTGGCGATGGAGAGCATACCCTTATTGCCAAGGGATTGGACGACTATCTTGTGTCGCCGGTGGTGTCCTGGGAAGACGACGCCATGCCCAGCAACGCGGCTCGGGTATGTTATTTCGCCCAGCGATTTGATGAACACGGCAACGCCAGTCCCATGGTGCGTTTGGGTTGCGTGAATATTGAAGGCAGCGCCGAGATGCCGGTTCCAACGGTGACGGCCATGGAAGCTGGCGGCGATGAAACCGATCCTACGCTTACCATTAAATGGTTCGCGGCTCCTGATGGCGTTGACCGCTTCCACGTCTGGATTGCTTCCGATCCAGACGGATTAGCAGACCCCATTTCCGCAGTCCTATCGGATAATATGGCCCCTGTTCCCAATATCATGACGGTGAACACGGGGGGCGATTCCTACGATGCGGATTTCCGGGTATTCTACACGCCTCGCCTCAACAGCCCCAATTTCAGCAATGCGCCCATGTTCAATGTCACCATTCCTGTGGATGCTGGAAAGACCTACACGGTGATGGTGAGGGCGGCAGACGAGAATAACCGTCTCAGCGATCTGAGTAATGCAGAGCAGTTTAAGTGGTTGCCCTACGGCAATGTTCCGGCGGTTCCATTTCCTCAAGTGCCCTGGCCAGCGCGGCCCCTTCCCGATGTTTCCGATTCGGGTTTCGTGGACAAACCGCTTGCGCGTCAACTGGTGTTGGACAACGGGTTCAGAGGCGTGGGCATTCGCATTGGCCACGTGAACATAACGGGGCGTCATTGCCTGGGCGGCACGGAATCTTCGCCATTCTTCACGCCAGGCAACCCCATTGATCATCTCTACACATCGGACAACCTGCCACATAAGAGCATCTTGCCCTTCGTCATCTATCGGTATCAGGTTCCCAATGGCAACTTCCCTCAGGTATCAGGGGAGGTGGTTCAGGTTTCGCCGTTGATTGAGCAGATCGCCTGGCGCTCAGGGCTCAGTCCCCAGTTTGGCATATACGGCGCTATCATAGAGGATCCCTTTATTGCCGTTGTCCCCGTGAGCGAGGATTTTGTATCTCTACTTTGCACGGGCGAATTGCCGGATCTCCGCAACAACTACAATTATTCGGACTGTCATACAGAAGACATGGTTATCACCCAACAGCCCGAACCCGGGACCGTTGTAGGATATGGAACCCACGTCATAACCATAACGGCCCGGGACAAATTTGGCAATACATCCACCATTCAAACAACCTACACATTAGACCCGCCGCCAGTTAGCGGGCCGCTTCCCTATGAAATCCACGCCCTGGACACCCAACCCGTGCTCATGGGCGCACGCTACCGATACCTGCTCGCACGCTTCAAGGAAAACGGCGAGATTGATCAGGTGATCCCCGTAGATGAAATTGACGTGAGGTCTTCCCTATGAGCAAGTTAACCAAAACGGTCGTCCTTTTCTGTCTTACCCTTGCAGCCTTTGCAGGCGCGCCTCTGTTGGCGAGCGGGTTCGTCTACGAAACTGAACATGAGTTTACGGCCTCCGGCGATTTTGACGGCGATGGTCTGGAAGACCTGGTTGTAGTAGATCGGGAAACTGGTTTCTACCGAGTCGCTTATCAAAACGTATCGGGCGATTTTGAACAAACCCCCGCCAGGGCTTCCGGTCTGAAACAGATCGCAGGCATTGCGGTGGGCAAGTTGTTGGACCCCGCCTACGACGCCATCGCCTTTACGGCCCGAGACTCAAACCGAATCCAGACGCTGTCCGCCTTCGATCGCGCCTCCCCCGGCGTCCCTTTGTCCGTCTTCCCCGAAGCGGTAGGTCCTGAAGCTGTTGTCGCCATTGACATAGGCGGCGCGGGCAACACGCCCCTTCATGATCTGATGGTAGGCAGCGTTTGGAATGATTTGCCGGACAATAACCGGCTCAACGTGATCCGAAACAGCGGCGGCGCTTTTAGCGATATGGGCGTCTTTGAGCCGGTGGAACAACTCGCGAGGGGCAATCGCATCCTGCTCAACAGCAGCTACCAGGACATGGCCGCAGTGGTGGGCAGAGGTTCCAGCGATGACCGTTTTCGGGTATATGACCTGAGTTCCGGATACTCCGGCGCTTCCCTCGTCCTCTCTCTCACGGGCCTGCCCATGGGCGTAGACTACGCCACGGGATTCTTCGACGGCACGGGTTACTGTCATGTCTTATTTTATGAGCCGGGAACCACCGATCTCATCGCGCGGCCCGTTCAAGAACCCACGCCCGGCGTTTACCAATTTGGCGCGCCGGTCACCTATCCCATGGGGCAGAACATATTCCAGGTCAATGTCATACCCGGCTCTGGCGGACCGGATCAACTGCTGATCCTTTTTGAAAACGGCGCTACGGCTTCCACATTCAGCTTTAACGGCGGCTCCCCACCGGCCATGACGCAAACCATCACCGCCGAAAACGGGGCTCGCTTCACCAGCGCGCCAACCCTTGCGGACGGTCGCTTTCTGCTTTTCATAAACGATAGCAATACCTATACCTCCCAGTACTTTGATGTCTATTCAAACCCAGGCGGCGGTTACGCTTCTACTCAAGATGGAGCCTTTCAGCCTATGCATGCAGGCGCTGCGCCCACCAGCCTGTTGCTCTTTGAAAAGGAGCCATTCGTTAACAAGGACCCCAACCTGAAGCGTTCTCTGAACGCAGGGGACTGGACCACGGATGTCAGCTTTCCGGGCGGCAGTATTCAGGCCGTGCGCGAGTCTTTCGCCAACAGCGGTTCCGGATTGGGCGGCGCTTCTCCCGTGAGCATGGGCAGCCAGTTAAGCGGCGAGAATTTTGGACTTGTAAGTCAGTATCGCAATCATATTTCCGTTAAGAGCTTCACAAATGCAGAAGGCATTCCTGGTCTCAGCGCCCGGGCCATTCCCGATGGGGGACTCTACGGACAGACCATTACGGTCTCGTTGGAATCGCCGGGAAGCGCGCTTCATTACAGACCGGATCACGCCAGCAATTGGACAACCTATAGCGGGCCATTTCCGGTATTTACCGATACGACGCTGCATTTCTACGCTGAGAACGGCGCGGACCGCTCTCCCGTTTACACCGTAACCTATCGCTTCCAAAAGTCGCCGGACCATTTGGATTCCGATGGCGACGGCGTTCCGGATTACGTAGAGGTGGGCGCAGGTTTGGACCCGGTTGCTGGCGGCCACGATTCCGACGGCGACGGGTTCTCCGATTTAGAAGAGCTGGTGCTGGGCTCCGATCCCAACAGTGCAAGCTCCACCCCGGACAACTGGGTTCCGGGCGACCCCAGGCCCCGGCCCTCTTTGGAACAACACGCTTCTTTTGACATCATCCAAACGGTAAAACCCTTTGACGGAACAACCCTCAGCAGTACCTACGCTGATATAGGAACCAGGTTGCAGGCTTATGATTATCAGGGCAATCTGCTGGCCCAAACGGTGGTGGGCCACGATCCCGCCGAAGTCAAGGGGCTGTCGCTCTGGCTTCGCGCCGACGCCCTGGCTTTGGATTCCGGCGATCCCGTCACATCCTGGGAAGACCTCAGCGCCAATGACCGTCACGCGGTTCAGGCCACTACGGGCAATCAGCCCACCTACATTGCAAACGCAGTCAATGGTTTGCCAGTAGTGCGTTTCGACGGCAATGACCGGCTGGTGACCAGCGGCGATTCCTATAGTTTCGAGAATTTCACGGCATTTGTCGTTTTTAAAGACACGGGGGACGTCAGGCCCTCTGAAAGATTGGTCGACCACGACCGCGCCAGCGGCTTTTGGATCGGTCGGGAGAACGCCGGATCAACCCTGTGGGGGGGAGGCATTCGGCAAGCTGGTCCTCCCTACGGGATCTACGGAACACATGCCGCTGGCGCTTTCCATATCATGAGTTTCGGTCGGAGCGACACGAATCATGTGATTCGTCGAAACGGCAACCTGCTGACATCCGGCAGCGTGTCTAGCGCCGATACAGGGCTCAACCCCATTGCCATTGGCGGCAAGGTAGACGGAACCACGCCAGGGGAATGGCTGACCGGCGATATAGCCGAAGTGTTGATTTACGACCGAGCGCTGTCACCCAAAGATCTTCACAAGGTGGAGACCCATCTCCTTGCTAAATACGGGTTTCAGACCGCAACGGCGCATTTTGACGACCTTCCTGTTGACCGCGAAAAGCCCGTGGTTATGATCGGGACTCAAGCCCATTACACCATAGACACTACTCATACGGATCCGCTGATTGGCAGGGAAATGGTCGCAGCGATCGCCACGCCTTCGCCTGCGCCGGTTACTGTGAGTTACACCTATGGCGGCGGCGATGCGGCTACCGAATCCGCCGCCTGGATTGCGGCTGCTCAGGCGGCCTATGCTGCGGCTCAACGGCCTGCTGTAACTGGCGATCTGGAAATTCAGGACACCTTGGTTGCACTCTTATTGGAGCGGATTCTGGGCAACGTCTTACTGGCGCGAGGGGATACAGCTTCCAAAGACATTACGCTCTTGCCATGGCGGGATGCCCAGGACGCGCGGATTCGGCTCACCGAAGAGGTGGCGGCGGATTTGGTGAACGCAAGGGCCGGTTTGGATTCGGGCTATCGCTCCGATGTGCTGGCCGCCGAAATCGAGAATTTGTTGAACACCTCGTCGGACTCCGGGATTCTGGCTCTTAAAGCGCTGCATCAAAAGGTTTACGAGATTTCGAGCGAATTGAATAATG
>JBNKOV010000108.1:0-11360 GCA_050294955.1 Holophagae bacterium | reverse complement strand
GGTCATCATCAATGACATTTTGGATTTTTCCAAAATAGAAGCCCAAAAGCTGAACCTGGAAGCAGTGGACTTCCGCATCCAGGAAGTTCTGGACAAAATAGTCGATCTATTTGGAAATCAAGCGGCAGAAAAGGGCATTGAACTGATTACAGTCGCGGGAGGCATACCCGGCGAGCTTGTGGGAGATCCCCTTCGGCTAGGGCAGGTTCTCACAAATCTCACTCATAACGCGCTTAAATTCACAGAGAAGGGCGAGATTGTTATTGAAATTATCCAATTATCAAGAAAGGGAAATCGAGTAAAGCTGCATTTCTCAATCAGAGATAGCGGTATCGGAATTGCGAAAGAGAAAATGGACCATTTATTTGAGTCCTTCTTCCAAGCCGATGGCTCTACAACGCGAAAATACGGAGGCACCGGACTGGGGTTGGCTATTTGCAAAAACCTGGTAGAAATGATGGGCGGTGAAATTAGAGCCGAAAGCCTCCCGGGCATTGGCAGCACTTTCGCTTTTACTCTGGAAATGGCATGCAAGGTAGACAAGAAAATGAAGGTAACCCAAGTACCTCCGGAACTGAAATCTTTAAAAGTGCTTGTTGTGGATGACAGCAAAACCTCTTTAAGATTGTACGACATCATGCTTTCAAAACTATCGTTCCAGGTAGTCAAAGCAGCTTCAGGCGAAAGCGCGCTTCAACTCATCGAAAAAGACGAAAATGGGAAAATAGACCTGGCGTTGATCGATTGGATGATGCCTGGCATGGACGGGATCGAATTGGTGAAGGCCCTGCGAGCAAGACCTGAAACTCGCGATCTCCCTCTGATTATGATGACAGCCTACAGTCAAGAGGACATCATGTACACAGCGCGAAAGGCCGGGGTTAATGCCTTCATTTACAAACCGTTTCAGGAACTGCGACTGCTGGAGATCATTATTGAGGTAATGGGCCACGCTCACAGACCACCCCCTCAGCCAAATCCACAAAATGTCCCCGGACCATCCAACACCCTGACCGGCAAAAAGGTGCTGGTCGTAGAGGACAACGAAATTAACCAGGAGGTGGTTACCGGCATTTTAGAAGACGCCCTGATACTTGCCGACATCGCCGCCAATGGTTCGGAAGCATTGGCGCGCCTTACAATTTCCAGATACGACGCCGTCCTCATGGATGTGCAAATGCCGGTGATGGACGGATACCGAGCCACCCAGAAGATACGAGAAAATGAAAAATGGCGCGACCTGCCCATCATTGCGATGACCGCTTACGCCATGGCAGGAGACAGAGAGAAATGCCTTAAGGCCGGTATGGATGATTATATCACCAAACCCATAGACGCCGAACGCCTCCTTGCCGCCCTGAGCAATTGGACCGGAGCGGTTGAACACAAAGTAGAAAAGCGTAAAGCAAACGACGACCTCGGGTTACTCGTTGGCTTCGAAGCGAAAGCCGCATTAAAGCGCCTCGGCGGGAATGAAAAACTCTATCGCCGACTTTTGAGCCAATTTGCAAAGGATTATTCCGGCGCATCTTCCCTGATTAGAGATTTCCTCGAAAAAGGAAAAACAAAAGAGGCTTGTCAATGGGTGCATACGTTAAAAGGGATGTCGGGAAATCTGTCGGCTGTTGATGTCTATAATTCGGCAGTGAAATTAGAGGCAAGCCTTGAAACTGGAGAAGATGTATTCAATCGCCTCGCGAGATTTGAAGAGGCCCTGGACCAGGCG
This sequence comes from Holophagae bacterium, assembly GCA_050294955.1. GTDB lineage: Bacteria > Acidobacteriota > Holophagae > Acanthopleuribacterales > Acanthopleuribacteraceae > JBNKOV01. The sequence goes on along the minus strand of JBNKOV010000108.1, from coordinate 9,634 downwards.
CTTGAATCTGCGGGCAGTTTGCCGACAGTAGCGCAACCCAAACCCGAACTGATTGCGGAAGAACGCCATCTGGACATGAAAGCGGTAAAAGGTCATATCCGCAAAATGGAATCCCTCATCAAATTTCATGACCTTGATGCGTTGAAGGCCATGGGTCGCCTGAAAACACTCCTGAGCATTCCCATGCTGAGGGAGTCGCTGGAGTTGATGCAGGATCAGTTGGAATACTACGATTTTCGCGGAGCGAGCGTGACCCTGGACGCCATAACTTTACAATTGCAGGAAATTCGGGTCTAACCACAAACCGAGCCCCGCTAAACATAAACCCAAAAGAGAAAAAACCTACACCCCTGAAATCATGGTTTTTCGCCTCAAAAAGAGGGATTGGCCAGTTTTGGAAAACTTTTTTGGTTTATAAGGCATCATTGGTTTTATCTTTCGGTCGATATCTGCTAGAATTCTAAAACGGCAGTCATGGTCAGCACTTGCCATTAGCAAGTCCATGCTCTTATAATGGATCATTCCGTCCCAAATGGATGGGTGCCCGAAACCAGATCGAGGAAAACTGATGGATTTAGTCCTATATGATGAGGAATTAACCGACATCCAAAAAATAATTAACCAGCTCCACGTTGACGCGCGATCCCGCATTGTGTTTGTAGTGGATAAGAATGGTCAGCAAATTGCGTCATCTGGCGATATTGCTAGTATAGACGCCACCTCCCTTGCATCGTTGACCGCTGGTAACGTAGCAGCAACAGATGGCCTGGCCAAACTAATTGGCGAGAAGGAATTTTCAATTCTCTTTCACGAGGGAGAAAAGGACAACATTCACATTTCCATCGTCGCAAACCGCGTCATCCTTGTGGTTATCTTCGATGATCGCTCTTCCCTGGGGCTTGTCCGTTTACGGGTCAAGAAAACATCACAAGAGTTAACCCGAATATTCGAGACCATTATCGAGAAAGCCAAACGCCAACCGGATGCAGGTCTGGAAGCTGCTTTTGCAGAAATCACCGATGATGACATCGATAACCTTTTCAGCTAATCTTGAAAACCTGACTTGGACGGAACTACGCCATGGCTTTTATCAACTATGCTGCCAGAGAAGTAAATTGTAAGATTGTTTATTACGGTCCCGGTCTTTGCGGGAAAACCACGAATCTGCAATACATCTATGAAAAAACTGCACCGAAGAACAAGGGCAAAATGGTCTCACTCGCCACCGAAACCGACCGCACCCTCTTCTTCGACTTTCTGCCTTTGAATCTGGGCTCCATCAGATCCCTCAAAGTCCGGTTCCATCTATATACTGTGCCGGGCCAGGTTTTTTATAACGCCAGCAGAAAATTAATTCTCAAGGGCATTGACGGGGTTATTTTTGTCGCCGACTCCCAGGAAGCCCGCCTGGACGCCAACCTGGAAAGTATTGACAACCTTGACAAGAACCTGAAAGAGCAGGGCTATGACATGATGAAGATCCCATACATCCTGCAGTTAAACAAGAGAGATTTGCCCACGGCCCTTCCTGTTGAGGAGCTCACCAAAGAGTTGCGCATTAAAAACGAACCCGTTTTCGAGGCCATAGCCCCCAAAGGCGACGGCGTATACGAAACACTGAAAGCCTGCGCGAAACATGTCCTCCAGGAACTGCGAAAAAATACCTGAGCCCATCTTAAAACAGATGGCCATGATGCCTCTACCGTGAAGCGTGTTTTAAACGAAGGGCGTTGAAAAACGCAGAGCGAGCAACTGCCCGTTCGTCTGATTCAAACACAATGATCCATGGAAGCTAGCCCAATCCAGCAGCCTGGGATGTCGGTTTCTTTCAAGTTCCGATTGATAAGCGCCCGCGCTTGTGTTGTAATTTGTGCCATACTCGGATGTCGCTGGCTTCACGCTCCACACTGAGAGCCATTGCTGGAAGCAGCAGCATCTGAGGAATACAGCACCAAATTGAAGAGGACGCGCCATGTACGGAAATGCTCAGGAAATTTATCAGGCCAGTATGAAAGAAATAAAAGATGGGGGTCTTTACAAGGCAGAACGCATCATCACCACCCCCCAAAGCCGGGAAATCAGCTCGGCAGGCAAGGAAGTATTAAACTTTTGCGCCAACAACTACCTGGGCCTTGCCGACAATAAGAACCTGATTGAGGCGGCTAAAAAGGGACTGGACAGCCACGGATTCGGCATGTCTTCGGTTCGCTTCATTTGTGGAACTCAGGACATTCATAAAGAATTGGAGCAAAAAATCTCCAACTTCCTGGAGATGGACGACACCATTCTTTACACCTCCTGCTTTGACGCCAATGGCGGACTGTTTGAAACCATGCTCAACGAAGAGGACGCCATCATTTCAGACCAGCTCAATCACGCCTCTATTATAGATGGCGTTCGCCTTTGCAAGGCAAAACGTTACCGTTATTCCAACAGCAACATGGAAGAGCTGGAAAAATGTCTTCAGGATTCTCAAGGCGCCAGACTTCGCTTGATCACCACCGACGGGGTATTCTCCATGGATGGGTATATCGCCAAATTAGACGAGATTTGTGATCTGGCTGACAAGTACAACGCAATGGTTCATGTAGACGATTCTCACGCAACCGGGTTCATCGGAAGAACGGGCAGAGGCTCGGTGGAACATTGCAATGTCATGGGCAGAGTAGACGTCATTACGTCAACCCTGGGTAAAGCGCTGGGAGGCGCCTCAGGCGGATTTACATCTGGAAAAAAGGAGATCATCGCACTCCTCCGTCAACGCTCCAGACCCTACCTTTTTTCCAATACCGTTGCCCCTGCATTGGTTCAAGCGGGAATTGCGGCATTTGACATGCTCTCTGAATCAACTGATTTGCGAGATAAGTTGGAAGCGAACACCATGCATTTCCGATCAGGCATGAAAGCCGCGGGGCTCACCATCTTAGATGGAGTTCACCCAATTGTGCCCATTATGATCGGGGACGCCCGGGTCGCATCTGAAATGGCCGACGAGATGTTGAAAGAGGGTATTTACGTTATTGGATTTTCATTTCCAGTTGTACCCAAAGGCCAAGCGCGCATCCGGGTTCAGGTATCTGCGGCGCATACCACCGAGGATCTTGACCGCGCTATTACGGCGTTTCACAAAGTGGCGAAAGCCAAAGGTCTGATTAAATAATCAGCTCAATCCATTTCTCATTTTCAAGGTCCAACAAAATATGCAGCAGGCGCCCAGGGGCGCCAACGGGAGCCTACACTCTCCCCAGTAGGAGGAAGTTTTGCTAGCCTTTTTGCTTTTTCTGTTCCCCATGGAAAACGGTCTGGGCTCATGCCAGATCGAATATGATGCATGGCCTGCATCCGTTAACATGCAAGAGCTTGTTTTCTGTGTCACCAATGCGGCTCCAGATGATTGTCTGATCGCAGACGCTGGGGCCGACAAGATTGCCTTTACCCAGTCCATCATCGCCCTGAACGGCGGCGCAACCTCAACCCCACATACTCCGGAAGCCATAAGTTACCAATGGACTCAGGTAGATAATGGGGCGCCGCTGGTTACCCTGAACAACAGCGACACCCAAACACCCACCTTCACGACCGATTCAATTGGAATCTATGAATTTCGGCTCGACGCTGCATGGTTGTGCAGGACCGATACAGCCTTCGTGGAAATTGAAGTCCAGCAGTTCTCAGGCGTCCCCTCTGAATTGAATGCTGTGCTTATTACAACGGAACCCAACGACACCATTGTTCAGGTTACCTACGCGTCTCCTGGGGATGACCGCCTGTTCATCGTATACAAAAGTGGTGAAATTAGAATTTTCAAAGATGGAGCAGTATTGCCCGCTCCCTTTCTGAATATTTCTCATCTTATGAGCACAGGCTCTGAACAGGGGCTTTTGGGTCTTGCTTTCGACCCCGATTATGAAACCAACGGATTTTTCTATCTCAATTACACCGGCCAGAACCCAGATGGAACGGGGCTTACGCGAGACACCAGAATTGTGGCCTGGCAAAGAGACGCCATCAATCCGGATCTTGCGGACCCGGATGCAAACCAGGTGCTTTTAAGCCTTGAGCAGCCTTTTTCCAACCACAACGGAGGACAACTTCTCTTTGGTCCGGATGGATACCTCTATATCGGCACAGGGGATGGCGGATCAGCAGGAGATCCGGGAAACCGGGCTCAAAACCCACAAGAGCTTCTGGGTAAAATGTTGCGAATAGAAGTGGATGGATTCTCCCCCTACACGATTCCCGCAGACAACCCATTTGTGGGCGATCCTGGCGTTTTAGACGAGATTTGGGCATTGGGCCTTAGGAACCCCTGGCGCTTTAGTTTTGACCGCCTTACGGGCGATCTCTACATAGGGGACGTTGGTCAGAATATTTGGGAGGAAATCAATTTCCAACCTGCTTCAAGTATCGGGGGGGAAAACTATGGCTGGCGACTAAAGGAGGGCGACAGTTGCTTCAACCCGCCAACCAATTGTGATCCGGGAGGTTTAACCGACCCCGTATTCGTATATCAGCACGGTCCTCACTGCTCGATTACAGGTGGATTTGTCTATCGAGGCGCAAATGTCCCACAGCTCTCCGGCTTTTATCTCCTGGGTGATTTTTGCAGCGGCCAGTATTGGACACTCCGAGACACTGGCGGCGGAAACTGGGAAGACAACACCCTTACGATATTTGTAAACGACAGTGCTCTTACCAGCTCCGACAACATCACCGCATTTGGCGAAGACAGTGATGGGGAAATTTATGCAATTACCCGAAGGTCTGGAGCAGCATCTGTTTACAAGATCACATCGGTGCGAAATTAAACTGAACACGGGCCGCCTTGCAGGGCGGCCCTTTTGACATATGACCCGTGAAAAAACGCCAGGACGCCGTCAAAATAAAGCACTTCAAGCATTTTTAAATAAGAAGAATGGCAAACCCTATTTTCACCACCTATCGCCATATGCCAGCGACTGGCTCTCTGTCTGCTTGAACCCGATTTCTTGTCGTGATAAAATGCGGTAAGGAGAAGATCACCAAAACACCTGAAACTCAGCGATTCTTTGATAAGACACCGATTTCAGGCCGAGCATCTCCACGGTCGTTAAATGGGGTATTCGTCGAAAACAGCCCTAATCAATCTGACGCCGGGTTCTAGGCATCGTGCGAAAAGGAGAACAGGGTGAGAAAAAAAAATGAGGCGCGACGGCGATTTCGAGTGATCACAGGCGGACTCTCCCGCGTCGTAAATATAGGAAAATATGTGATTACCATCGGCTCTGGAACACGGCCCCCGTTCCCAATCGAGGCCGTAGCAGCAGAGGAGGATACCTGGCTGGTGCTAAGCGCCCCACCGGTTGTGGAGGAACCGGGAGAACATATCATCAGGACGATGACCGCCATAATGGACACCCTCCCTCTTGAGCCAGGCACGGCTATTTTCAAAAAGGGAAAACCTCTCAGATTTCTCGCAGTCGTTCACGACTTGGAGCAAGAGCCCTCCTGGCGAGCTGAATGGGTGGCTTCTGCCTTGAGAGAAGTATTCAGCCTGGCGGAGGAAAAGGGATGTAGGTCCATGGCCCTGCCGCTTATCGCAGCTAGAAAAGGTCATCTCAGCACTCAGGGATTTCTCGACATATTCAAAAATATCCTCTTGGAAGGCGTAAATGGACCGCAGAATCTCTGGTTGGTGGTCCCTCAAGGAACGGAAGCTGAAGTCATTGAAAGACTTCAGGCAAGTTAGAAAACCCCAATGACCACTTAAAAGCCCTTTAAAACCTGACTTGAAAGAGCTTAACAGACTCCAGCATACCTTCTCCATGGGAATTATCACCATAGATTTGAGGAAACAGTCATAAGAAACCTTGACAGATCCAGGCCGTTTAAGATAATCTCCCAAGGTTGCGCATTAGGGCGGATTGTGTAAACCGCTCGATTTTAAAACGGGATGATGGTTCATGTTTGATAATTTAACGGATAAGCTCCAGAATGTATTCCGGAATATTACCGGAAAAGGCAAGCTCTCAGAAGATAACATCCAAGAGGCGCTCAAAGAAATCCGGCTCGCCTTGCTGGAAGCTGACGTTAACTTTAAGATTGTCAAAAAATTTGTAAATGAGATCAAAGAGCACGCTCTTGGTCAGGAAGTTACTAAAGGTCTGAATCCCGGACAAGAACTGATTCGGGTAGTAAATGAAAAATTAATTGAAATTCTGGGCGGCCATGCGCAGGAACTGAATTTCAAGGGATCAGGTCCTCATGTCATCATGATGGTGGGCCTTCAGGGTTCAGGTAAAACCACCACCTGCGCCAAGCTTGCCAGTTGGCTTCGGTCAAAAGGCAAAAGCCCTTACCTCGTGCCTTGCGACGTTGCCCGCCCCGCCGCGATCCAACAGTTAAAAACAGTTGGCGAACAAGTAGATGTTCCAGTTTTTGATTCCATTGGCATTCCCAAGCCGATTGATATCGTTCAAAAAGCGGCGAGAGAAGCAAAAAATACCGGACGCGATGTACTGATCATCGATACTGCGGGTCGATTGCATATCGATGAAGCTCTTATGGGAGAGCTAAAAGACATCAAGCGCTTCCTGGATCCTTCAGAGATCCTTTTTGTAGCAGATGCAATGACTGGACAAGACGCCGTCACATCCGCTAAGGCTTTCCATGAAGCCATGGACATAACCGGCGTTGTCCTTACAAAAATGGATGGCGACGCCAGAGGCGGCGCAGCCCTCTCCATCAAAAGCGTCACCGAGAGGCCCATCAAGTTCATTGGTACTGGCGAGAAGATGGACGCCTTTGAGCGCTTCCATCCCGACCGGGTTGCTTCCAGAATACTCGGCATGGGCGATGTCCTCAGTCTCATTGAAAAAGTACAGGATAAAGTCGATCAGGAAGAGGCGGCAAGGCTTCAAGAAGCCATGCTCAAGAACCAGTTCACCCTGGAAGACTTTTCAAAAAGCCTATCTCAAATTGGAAGAATGGGAGACTTGGGCAGCCTCATGAAGCTGATCCCCGGCATGGGCAAGCTAAAAGACAAAATGGACACCCAAATGGAGTCCAAACAGATGCGTCGGTTCCAGGCCATGATTGGCTCCATGACGCCTCAGGAACGCCAGAACCACGCTATTTTGAATCATAAGCGCAAAAACCGAATTGCAAGAGGTTCTGGGGTCTCTGTCCAAGACCTCAACAGCATGCTCAATCAATTCATGCAGATGAAGAAGATGATGGGCATGATGAGTAAGCCTGGCAAGCTGGGTAAGTTAACCCAAATGTTCAACAAAGCGGGCATGGGCGATTTCGCCAAGGCCATGATGCCTGGAATGAAAAGCCAGGTAGAGCCCCCCCCAGATGTGGACATGGAAGAATTGCAGAAAATCGCAGCTCAAAACGGTGGAAAGCTTCCACCGGAAGTGTTGCAGCAAATGGGTCTGGGCGCGCCTACGGCCCAAAAATCACGTGTTTCGCGGCCCAAAAAAGACCGCAAGAAACAAAAAGCTCAAAGAAAAAAAAGCAGAAAAAGAAGATAGGAGTTCCAGTTACATGTTAGCTATTCGCTTGAAAAGAATGGGCGCCAAACACCGTCCCTACTACCGAATTGTTGTTTCCGAGAATGAACGGGTTCCCCGTGGTCCCTTTGTTGAGGAAATCGGCTACTACCACCCCGTTGCACCTAACAAGGACATCAAGGTGGACAAAGAGCGCGCTGAGTTCTGGTTGTCCAAAGGCGCACGCCCTTCGGAAACCGTAAAAGGCATTTTCAAGAAAGAGGGCATCGGGGCATAAGCGCCTTGCCTATAGGGGAGGGACGCCATGGTTGAATGGCTTGAAGCTTATGTCAAATCACTGGTTTCCACGCCTGACGCTGTGGAAGTCAATCCCAAAAAAGGTGAGACGACCCTGGTGGTTAACATCAAGGTTGCCGGTGATGATATCGACCTGTTCCAGGGACGTCACAACCGTCTGGTTCGCGCAATGAACGTGGTGGCGTCTCTGGCGGGAGTGAAATCTCGAACCCGTTACATTCTGAAGGTTTGTGAGTAAGTTGGGCAGCAGTCAAGAAGAATATCGAAAAGTAGGATCCGTATCCAAAGCTCACGGTATTCGGGGGGAATTTCAGGTTTATTTAGAATCTGATTTCCCCGACTGGGTCGCCGAACGGAAAGTGTTTTTCGCTCTTGTGGATGGCGACTATGTTGAATGGTCGGTTATCTCATCCCGCCTTCGCCAGAAGAAGCTGGTCGTGGCTGTCAATGCGATTCATAATCGCAACGAGGCAGAAGCCGCCTACGGAACCGACCTTTTCGTTCCTGAAGCGGAAGCGCGAGAGGCTTCCAGTGATCCAGATTATTTCTATAATTCCGACCTTGTGGGTCTGGAAATGATTCGCGCTACGAATGATGAAAGCTGCGGCAAAGTTATTTCCGTTGTAGAAATGCCCGCCCAAAACCTTTTAGAAGTCGAGCGGCCAAACGGAAAGGTCTTCCTGTTCCCGTTCACAAAACCCTTGATCAAGGAAATATCTCTTGAAAAAGGAGCCATTTTCGTTTTACTGCCTGAAGGGTTGATGGAAGCCAATGAAGAAGAAGCCAAGCCCGCCACAGACACCAGAAAGAGAAGACCGAAAAAGAAAAGCAACTCTGAAAAGGCCGACTGACAACCGTCTGGAGGCATTTCATGCGCATTGATTGTTTGTCTATTTTCCCAGAAATGATCGGGGGAGCCCTGAGCCATAGTATCCCCGGAAAAGCCCAGGAAAGAGGGCTGCTGACCATCACCCAGCATAATATACGTGATTTTGCGCGAGATAAGCATCAAAAAGTAGACGACATCCCCTATGGCGGCGGCGTGGGCATGGTTTTCAAACCAGAACCCGTGATTCGAGCCATCCAATCCGTAAAGACCGAAACGGCTCTTGTCATTCACCCATCTCCGGCGGCTCCCCAACTGACCCAAAAAGATGTCATTGCCCTGGCCAACCAAGACCACTTGATTTTTCTGGCCAGTCGCTATGAGGGCTTGGATCAAAGAGTTATAGACCATTACGTAGATCTGGAATACTCTCTGGGCGACTACGTGATTTCCGGAGGGGAGCTGGCAATTGCGGTAATGATTGACGCCGTAGTTCGTCTCATTCCCGGAGCCATTGGTAAAGAGGAAAGCTACAGAGAGGACAGCTTTTACTCAGGGCTTCTCGACTACCCCCACTATACGCGCCCAGCAGAATTTGAAGGCATGAAGGTTCCCGAAGTTCTTCAAAATGGGAATCATGCAAAAATAGACAAATGGCGCAGAAGACAGGCCTTGGAACGAACGAAACGGTTGCGTCCCGACTTGTTAAATCAGGATTCCAACGGGGAAAAATCTTAACCTTTCCCAGGATCGGCTCCATGCCCACCTTTCAAATTCATTTTGTTTATCAAGGCTTGAACGCGCCAGAGCTGTTTTTTCACCAATTCTGGCATCGGCCCCTTCTTCATTCTTTCATCCTTCATAAAACGACCTCGGCCAATAAACATGCAATTATTGCAAAAGTTGAGCCATAAGACAGCTCACCTCAACTGCCTGAAATCCAAGATATTCCAGTTATGAGCGATGTCACTCTGTAAGTTTCGGTAAGCAGATCTTTTCCAGCACAACCATTTAT
>JBNKOV010000107.1:0-11554 GCA_050294955.1 Holophagae bacterium | reverse complement strand
CACTGCCAGGTCGAGATCGGAGCTAAAGGAGCCCATGGCGACCATGGCGGCAATGCCAAGAGCCATGCCAAAAGCATGAAGCAGGGCCTGGGTTCTGGAGCCGCGGGCATCACGCATGGCGGTTCGAAAGGCCGAGAAAAGGAAGGATCTATTCATTCCTGACCTCTTCGAGAATGAGATTCCGTCAGCAAGCCGCCTTCAATCCGAAAAATACGTCCCGTGCGCTCAGCCAGCTTTTCATCATGAGTGATCAAGAGCAGGGTCGTGGCGTGTTCCCTGTTCAGATCAAAAAGCAGTTCCACAATGCGTCGCCCGGTTTCTCGATCCAAATTTCCTGTAGGCTCATCGGCGAACAGAATTTTTGGTTTGTTGATGAAGGCCCGAGCAATGGCCACCCGCTGTTGTTCGCCTCCCGATAGTTGCGCGGGATAATGGTGAAGCCTACTTCCCAACCCCACCTGATCCAACAGGGCTGAAGCGTCTGATCCGGGGTCGCCCTTTCCCGAAAGTTCCAAGGGAAGCATGACATTTTCCAGAGCCGTTAGACTGGGCATCAGATGGAAGGATTGGAAAACAAAACCAACCTCCCGATTGCGCAAAACGGCCCGTTCGTCTTCAGTCATAACGCTCATATCCTGGTCCAAGAGGCTGATGGAGCCTGTAGTGGGGTGTTCCAAACCAGCGCAAAGGCTTAGAAGAGTGGTCTTGCCGCTGCCTGAAGGACCAACAATTGCGACAGTTTCCCCCGGCTCCATGGAAAACGACACGTTGCTGAGAACCGTAACGTTACGCTCCTCGCCCGAATAGGTTTTCCCAACGCCTTTTGCCAACAATATGGCTGTCATGGCTCATGCTCCTTGAATGCCTCAATGGGCATTTCCGATACCCACCGAAATAGGACGGTTATGCGAGAAGACGCTGCTCCCGCTTTTGAATGCCGTAAATTGATATTGACTAGCCTGCCGCGCCCATGCCAAAAAAGACCTGTTTCTTTAAAAACCGGTAGACCCAATAGTCTTCAGGAATTTGGACATCCGGGTTGTGGTGGCTGTGCCGGGGCGTTATAGAGTTGAACTCCGAGAAGGCGTCCCTTGTGCTGAAATCCCTCACTTCATGATCCTGGAGAAAAGAAACAAGTTCCTGGGGATGCTCCAGAATTACGCAGCCCTTGGTTCGATCTTTCACAAACTTCTGGAAACCACGTAGGTACTCGCTATCGTTAATGGTCTTATAGACGTCATAGTCATTGTCACGGACCAATTCACGAGCAAAACTCATGGGCGGACACGGCTCGATGGAACCTTCGGGTCCAACGTGAAAACCCAGACCGGTGGCCGCAGGACAAAAGGCCTCCCCTTCCGCAGTCCAGTAGGTGTCTATTAGGAGAATGGGATGCTTTCTTCGAAGACGCAACAGCTTGCGCCTCATTTCCAGAATCTGCTCCTCGGCCATGCAATACTCGGAATGAGACTCCTCACCAGCAGGCCGGTAGATGTAGTACCAGAGATAAAGGGCGCCTCTGTCGATAAAATGCCGTACATACGCGTCCGACATGACCTCATCCATGTTCTTTCCCGTGGCAGTGGTTGCAATGCCGTAGAAGAGACCGGCCTTCTTTAAACGAGCCAGACCCTCGTCTATGGCCTTGAAGGTTCCCGCCCCCCTTCTCATATCATTTTGCTCTTCCATGCCGTCAATACTGATAAGCGGAGTCACATTCCCCAATTTTCGGAGCCTGGCCACATTGGCTTCGGTAAAAAACATGCCATTGGTAATAATCTGGAAATAACAATCGGAATGGCGCTCGCAAATATCCAAAAGGCCTTTATAAAGAAAGGGTTCGCCCCCAAGCAGAGTGTAATAATGAGCTTTTTGACGTTTGCCCGTCTCAATAAGCGCGTCCACATCCGTATCCGGCAGGTATCTCGCCTTACCCTCTTTTTCAACCCAACAGCCCTGACACCGCAAGTTACAGGTATTGTTCAGCGCGATAAACATGAAGGGCGGGTATAGTTCGTCGTTTTTCAGGCGTTTCTTGTAGGCCCTGATAGCCTTCATGCCCTTGTAGCCGTAAAGATAGGCGCATTTCATGGCAACCGACGGCGCCAGACCCGTTGCAAAGCGCCATCCCAATTTCATCAACATACTCGCTCCCCCTTTCCGCGCTATAATATCTTAACCTGAATTCGCCGGAAAAGTTTCATGGATCGACATATGCTGAGTTATGTCGTTCAATTCCCCATCAAAATGGGGAATTTCCCCTCTCTAATGCTCAAAACCAAAGAAAAACGGCTCCGGTTTCCCAGAGCCGTTTTTCTTTGGTGCCTATGGCAAATCTCCAAAAACCCAATAGAAAGGAAGAAAAGTCGGGGTGAAGAAATGGTGGGATAGTAGAAGAAGAAATTATGGTGGGTAGAAAGGTGGTAGGTTGAGTTCCTATAAAGACCGCCATAGGCATTAACGATATCTAATAATAGCTAAATTCGTGCCATTTTTCCACCCTGGAATTAAAAAGAATTTATTTCTACTGTGGTCTGACTCTCCACAGGTAAATTCGATGAGGGCCTCAAATGATCACGATCCCTCATTTTTTTTCTGCATGAGGATGTTGCTGCTATTTGATAACTCACTGGCATTATTGTTCTAGCTTCCTATAGCGACCTTAGTTTCATTTCTTGAAAACCAACCCGCCCCCCTGACGACACCAAACCTTTTCACAGGAGCGTTAATTTTGTGAATTGCTGTAAAAAGCTCAAGATCACAAAAAATCACTCAACGCGCTTAGTCTAATAATCAGCTTAACAAGCTTATTCTGCTAGGTCTACATGAGGTTTCCGTTAAAAATCTCAACCTCAAACACACAAATGCATAATTATGCACCCACTAGCTAGACCAACGAAAGCTGCTTGAAATTCAGCAAAATGCTTCAAAATGTTGCTTAATATTCAGCAATCGCCCGAAAAAAGGGTTTCCTGGAGTCTTGCTGCTGTGGTCTTGAATAGGTCCAAGAAGGTGTTTTCCCATCCTGCTTCGATCTCTTGACTCTCACTTTTACTGGCTTTTTCTATTAAATGGGAGACGCCCTCCTCAATATCCGGCCATATCCGGGTTATGGCGTCTGAGAGAAATGGGACCGGGTCGTCCAAGGCCAGGGTTCCCTTGCCCCTTCCATGAACGGAGGATAGCAGATAGTAGGAGAGAAGTAGCTGAAAGAGCCGCGAAAGCGCGCTTTTTGCCCAGGTCACCTTCTTGTTGCTCTGAAGGTTGAGCGCCCGGGCGTAGGAAAAGCCGCTGAAATAACCGCCAAGGAAACCCAGGAGCGCGCCACCTCCAAAGGTGAGGCCGCCGGATAGAATGTCCGCCATGAGCCCAGCCCCAGCGGAAGCGACTGCGCCAGCCAGAAGACCGGTCCGCTTCTCAGACAGGCCCTTGCCAACCAGTCCGATGATTTCTTGAACATCGGTTTCCAGCCTGGCCTGGCCTTCCGCTTCAATTTGATGTCGGCGAGTGAGAAGATCCATATAGGCGTCGAGGTGAGTCTGAAGCTCCGCAACCATAAGAGCAAAAAGCGCTTTAGGCGATTTATCCTTCTGGTCAGCAATAGTCTGATGGGCCGCGAACCAAAGGGTTTTAGCCGCAAACTTTCCACAATCGTTCACAATGCTGTCCTGCACCAGAAGGAACCGTGCTCTCAGCCGCTTCAGGGCGGCCTTTTTTTCCGGATCCAGGTAGTTGGCCACCAGATCAATAAGACGCAATTCCTGAAGCCAACTTCTCGTAAAGGCGTCTAATAAGACAACCTGCTTCAGGCAACTGAACTCGTTGAAAGCATCGAACCAGGCCTTTTCCAGGCTGGAAAACTTTTCCTTGCCCAGACTGGATTGCCCAACCTGATTGAGCACCATTACGACGGGCTTGCCAAGAGCCTCTAATAGTTGTAATTCGCTTCTAACATAACCCGCGTCCTGAGGTTTCTCGCGAACGTTCACCAGGTAAAGCGCAATATCCGCCTGAGCGCGAACATTGCGAGCCGCTTGGATGGAGGAATATAGCGCCCGGTTAAATGCCCGGTCCACCACCTCTCTCATAAGCCATCCCCAGGCGCCGCCCTCCTGATCCAGTCGTTTCAACAGTTTCGCCACATTTCCAAAACCCGGCGTGTCGGAAATCACCAGTTCATCGGTCTCGGTATGCATGAGCGTAAAATCTTCGCTTTCCTCGGTAACATGGGCTGCGTCGCGGACCTCACCAACGTCCCGCTTCAAAAGAGTTCTTGCAAGTGTCGTCTTCCCAATATTGGTGTGGGAGATCAGGCTGAGAACAATGCGTGTTTTTGAACTCAATTGGAGACCTCCGATACGCTCTGTTTTAATTGAGAAAGCAGCGCGTCACTTGAGTCAGAGTCTCGGAAGAAAAAGACGGGCCGGTTCAACACAGCTCGCCAGAGCGTCTTCTTCCGAGTTTCCTCATCTACCTGAAGCCGACTGATGTCAACAGCTAAAAGAACTTGCGCCTTTTCGTCATGAGCAAGATTCTCACTGAACACGCCGTGAATTTCTTCTTCTGGAGTCTGGGCGCCGTTAAAACAGACAATGCGCACGTCTTCCGAATCCAAAACACCAGCCAGGGTTTCCTCGCCCCAGGGAATGCTGCGAACGGCGTCCAGCTTAAGTTCTCGCCCCCAATAGGTTTTAAACAAGGCAGTCAATACAGCCAGAACCTTGTCGGAAAGCGTATAGCTGTAGGCGTAAAGGCCAACGGTCGTCTTACCTCCCTTTAGAGGCGCAAGCAGGTTCAAATAATAGGGGTCATTGAGGTCAATGGAAAGTTGAGCAGCGGCCTTATTGGATTTCACCAAAGAAAAGGCCGCCAGCAACAGCCTGGGAAGCCCGATGTAGGCTCCGGCAATTAAGGCAAACACATGAATCCAATCGGCTCCATTGGGACCAGTCAAGGCCGGTAGATCTCCTCTTATCAGAGTGATGGGGAAAAATAGGGTTTTGAGCAGAGTGTTTGCTGTTTCAGGATTTTTTATGAAGGTGGACTGCCAAACAAACTGGTACTCAAGAGCCAGCCCCCGCAGGTAGAGCCCGGCCACTACGCCGGCTGTCAGGGCAAGCGCAAATCCGTGAAACAACACCGCGCTTTTACGAGTTACAACTTCAGAAGCCGTTTGAAACCAGAGCTTCCAAAATTTCAGACGGGTTTTATTCAAAACCTCTGCATCACTGCCAGGAAGCCCATGTCCTGCCCTCTTCTCTCGAAACCAGTTAAGAGCGCCCTGAAAAAAAGAGCCAAACAAGTTGCCAAATCCCAAGCGCACCGGCATAAGAATTAATAGATAAACACAAAAATTCCAGGCTAGAAGCGCCGTTAGAGGATTGAGCAACAGATTCACTTCGGATGAAGAACCGAGATAATTCGAGGTAAGACCCAGCAGAAAACAAATGGGAAATGCCGCCATGAGGGCGGGATGATTCTTTTTATCGTAGATCGATTTAGCATCCAAACGTTTGCGACGGGCCAGGCTGCTCTCCCAAACCTCTACCATGGCACATAAACCGTCGAGGTCGTTTTTTGCAGACCTTGCAGTGTTAACAGATTTATTCACAAGATCTTTGTTGATGAAGAAGCCACTAACATCTGTTTCGTGGAGGGCTCGAAAGAAAAGGAGGCGGCGTATGGAGGCTAACTGTAACGGCTGAGAGACCCGCCTCTCTCTATTCATCGGCTCCACACACTCTGTTCCTTCCGGAGTTCTTTGCCTTGTACAAGGCGGTATCCGCCTGCTTCACAAAGGCGCTGACGTCATTCCTGAGATCCGGGTGGTAGCCCGAAACGCCCAAACTGGCTGTAACTTTTAGGGTTTGCCCGCCTTTATTAATTTTCAAACCCTCAATGGACTGCCTCAACCGCTCGGCAAAAACAATGGCGCCGTCTTTGTCGGTTTCCGTAAGAAGCAGTAAGAACTCCTCGCCGCCATACCTCGCCACAACGTCACTGGTTCTTGCACTTTCACGAAGAACATTAGCCACAAGTTCGAGTACAAAATCGCCGAAATCATGACCGTAATTGTCGTTAACCGATTTAAAATGGTCGATATCAACCATGATCACGCTGCAGCTACGCTCGTAACGCCTGGACCGCACCATTTCTTCAAAAATTCGCTCGTTGGCGAACTTGCGATTGTAAAGCCGGGTCATGCCGTCGGTTACAGCCTGGGTATAAAGCCTGGCGTTTTCCAGGGCAATGGCGGTCTGGCAAGAAAAGGCTTTAAGAAAATCGGTCTGGTGCTTTTTAAAACAACCCTTATGACTGAGATTGTCCAGGTAAATGACGCCGGAAACCTCATTGCCATGTTGAAGAGGGATGCAGATAACGCTGCGAATGCTTGAGGCCACAATGCTCTGAGAGGTGCGAAAGCGATCATCCTCAAGAGCGTCGTCGATGATGATGATCTTTTTCATATCGTAACAATTTCGGGCAATAGTCTGGCTAAAAGAGAGATCGAACTGGTAGGCGCCGCTGTCCCGGTCAAAATGACGAGGGATCATGGAGCGAAGGCTTCCATGTTTGGGATCGTAAAGAATGATGAAGCCGCGATCCGCTCCCAGCACTTCACTTACCAATTTCAGGGCTGTTGAAAGCAACTCTTTCACATCCAGTATTCTAACAATAATCTGGGTAATCTCCTGAAGCACTTCGTACTCGCGAAACTTGCCGCGAATGGACTCGGTAAGCGCGGTGAGGTCTCCCTTCACCCCGCTTTTCAAAGAACCCGACGCCATGCCTGCAGCAGTGAAACGGGCCATGATGCTCTCTTCAAATTTCTTAAGCTCTGAGACCACGTTGGAATTCACGAAACGATGCTCCGAAAGCGTGCTTTCCTCCCCCTCGGAAGAGGCGGGCGCATCGAAGGTTAGGGTTAATTTTCCAACCCGAACCTGATCTCCCGATCTCAAAGCCAGCTTTTCTCCAGGCCTGAGGGGGTGACCGTTAAGTCTCGTCCCCATGCTTGAGTCCAGATCTTCGATAAAAAAGCGTCCTTTGTCATGAGATACTTGAGCGTGATGTCTGGAAATATGGGAAAAATTCAGCACCAGGTCGCAATTGTCGTCTCTTCCAATGACCACCTGGTCTGTCGCCATCTCGAAAGAGTTGCTCTTTCCGTCGTCTATCCAGTTCAAAAATATGGGATTTCTTTCTTTTAGATTCATATCGCCTTTCACCCGTTAACAACAACATGTGATTATCTCATAAGCCTCTAAATCATGCCATAGAACTTTCATTAATGGAATACTATGTCTGGGTGGAATTTTCGCGGACTTGAGGATAAGTTCAAGGTAAATAGTGAATCACCGTTTAAAATTTACTGATTAAAGTAGATCAAAGATGACAGCTCTCCTCGGTGTTGGTCCCGCCCAGCGTGGCCAGGGTGCGAGCCACAATGGCGATTTTGTCGGCAGCGTAGATCACTTCCTCTGTTGTGGTTGGTCGGCCGAAACTCAGGCGAATGGATTCGGAAACCTCAGCAGGAGACAAGCCCAAACCCAAAAGAACCCGGGAAGGCGAAGAAACAGCGGAACTGCAGGCGGACCCCCTGGACATTGACAACTCGGGAAGGGCCTCCAGCATTTGGGCGGCGGAAACCCCTGGGAAGCGGATGTTTAAATTGCCCGCCAATCGCCGCTCCATGTCGCCGTTAATGCGGAAATCCACGCCGGCGCAGGAAATCTTTTCCAGAAACATGGATCTGAAACGCTTAAGCCGCTCACTTTCCTCATCCATGTGCATAGCCGCCAGTTCACAGGCCTTGCCCAACCCCACAATGCCAGGGACGTTAAGAGTGCCAGACCGATAGGATCGTTCGTGGCCGCCCCCATGAATTTGAGGCGCGAGACGAACCCTTGGGTTGCGACGCCGAATATATAAAGCGCCTACTCCCTTGGGCGCATAAAGCTTGTGCCCAGAAATGGACAAAAGGTCAATGCCAAGAGAATCCACGTCAATCCATTCGTTGCCAACAGCCTGAGCGCCGTCGCAATGAAAAAAGACCCCCTTTTCCTTGGCAATAGCGCCAATGGCTGCGATATCGTGAATGGTCCCAATTTCGTTGTTGGCGAACATGAGGCTAATGAACAGGGTATCCTCGGAAATAGCCTCCCGCAACTGATCGAGGTCGAGATGTCCCTCAGCATCCACCTTCAGCCAGGTTCCACGGAACCCCTTCTTTTCCAGCCAGGAGCAGGTATCCAAAACAGCAGGATGCTCGGAACGACAAGAAATAAAATGCCGGCGTTTGTCCCCACCGTACTCAGCTAGCCCCTTCAGCGCTAGATTGATCGACTCCGTAGCGCCGCTGGTGAATACAATCGACAGAGGATCCGCCCCAATCAGATCCGCAACCTGGGCTCTGGCCGCAGCAGTGGCGCGCATGGCGTTTCGGCCTGGCTCGTGATTGGTGCTCGCCGCATTCCCATAGACCTCAGAAAAAAACGGCAGCATGGTCTCCAAAACCCTTTCATCCACCGGGGTGGTGGCTTGATAATCCAGGTAAACATTCATTTTAAGATCATCCTGACAACAGACCTGCTTATCCCAGCACAGGTCCTTGAATTTACTATCAATTATTCAACTCTGAAGCGCTGTAAAAAGTTGTAAATCATTAGAGGACTTTTCGGTAGCCCCGCGTATAATGGATAGTCTGAGGAAAAACTCTGTACGAGTTGAGGATTCAGTAATTTCAGGTTGAGCAACGATTCGCGCTTTTTAAATTCGAATTTCGAATGGTCGGGCAAAAGAGCCGTAATTACCTCGCCAGCCAACGAAGAGAAGTTTTATTAAATGACAACCTCTCCGGAACAACCGGCCTTCATATCCTACCGGAAATCACGGTTTTCTACCAGACTTCCCGTGAACCGATTATACACCAGGGGTCATTTCTGGCTGGAGCCCCTGGGAGATGATGTGTATCGAGTAGGGCTCACAAAGTTCGCCACGCGCATGTTGGGCGATCTGGTGGAAACCGGCTTCGAGGTTGAACCGAGCGGGGCAGTGGCGCTGGGCCAGGTGATCGGATGGGTGGAGTGTTTGAAGGCCGCCTCCGATCTTTTTTGCGTCATGGACGGCGCATTTATCAGAAACAACCCCGATTTGGACAGCAATCCGGAGTGGCTGCAAAAGGACCCTTACGGAAAAAGCTGGCTCTACGAGGCCCAGGGCGAGCCAGACCCGGGCGCTTTAGACGCCCAGGGCTATTCCAACTTCTTAGATGAGACCATTCGCAAAATGTTGGGTGAGGAGGAAGCATGAGTAATACTGAGGCGCCAGCTCGATATATCATGATTGGCGGTTTCCTTGGAGCGGGAAAGACCACAAGCGTGCTGAAACTAGCCCAGCACTTGGACAAAAAAGGCTTAAAAGTTGGCCTGATAACCAATGACCAGGGCCAGCGACTGGTAGACACCATGAACCTGGACAGCCATGGCTTCTCTGTAGAAGAAATCGCAGGGGGCTGTTTTTGCTGCCGATTCAACTCATTGCTGGACGCCGCAGACAAGCTTACCTCTGACACAACCCCTGACGTTTTCATTGCTGAGCCCGTAGGCAGTTGCACTGACCTGGTGGCCTCCGTGTCCTATCCCCTGCGCCGCATCTATGGCGAACGCTTCAAGGTAGCGCCCCTCAGCGTAGTCTTGGATCCGTTGCGAGCCTTGCGCGTTCTGGGCCTGTCCAATGCGCCCGCCTTCTCAGAAAAGGTTACCTATATCTACCTCAAGCAATTAGAAGAAGCCGACATCATTGTCATCAATAAGCAGGACCTCATAAACGAGGCGCAGCAGGAAACCCTGACAAAGGCTCTGGCCGAACGCTTCCCAAAGACCCAGATTATTACCGCATCAGCAAGGGAAAACCTCGGTCTGGAAGCGTGGTACAATCAGTTGTTGGATTCGGAATGGATGGGCGGCGACACCATGGACGTGGATTACAAAATATACGCAGAAGGCGAGGCCCTGCTGGGCTGGTTAAACGCCACGGTGGAGCTGAAATCGAATACGCTGGTTGAAGGCGACCCTCTGCTGGAGGGCCTCACCCGTAAGATCAGTGGCCTGTTAGCGGAAAAAGATATAGAGATCGCCCATTTCAAGCTAACCATGTCCCCCTACGACAACAGCGGCGAGTTGGCCGTTATCAGCATGGTGGGCAACGACTACGCACCGGAATTCAGCCAATCCCTCAGCGATCCTCTGGACCGCGGACAGATTATCGTGAATCTCAGGGCGGAAGGCGATCCCAGAGATCTCCAGCAGGCGGTTGCAAGTGCAGTAGCAGCGCTTAACAGCGACAACCTGACCATGGAAGTGGATCATCTCGAATGTTTTAAACCTGCCGAACCCAAACCCGTCTACCGCATGAGCGGCGATTCGGGTTCGCAACCCGTTCAGGCTTGATGAGGAAGGAATATGACGTCTGCCGCCGCTGAAAAGAAAAAGGTAGTCTTCTGCCAATGCGCCTACACCCGAATTCTTCCCAAGAATGTGAAGCATCAGGTGCTTACCGCTCTTAAAAAGAGCGAAACGCCTTTCGAAGAGGTGGAAGATCTGTGCCGCCTGGCCGCCCACAGGGATCCGGCCTTGAAAGACCTGGTGGACGCCGACACCGTCAAAATAGCCGCCTGTTATCCCAGAGCCGTGAAATGGATCTTCCATTCCGCCGATGTAGACCTGGACGAAAACAAAACTCAGATCCTGAACATGCGCGAACAGGACTCGGAAACTGTGGTCCAGGGTCTGCTGGACAATGAGTCTGTTACCGTTGAACAGGTGGAAGGCCCCGCTTCTGAAAAGCCTGAAGATCCATGGAAACCCTGGTTCCCGGTGATCGATTTCGACCGTTGCACCAACTGCATGCAATGCCTGAGCTTCTGTCTATTCGACGTTTACGGCGTCTCGGAACAACAGAAAATCCAGGTGAAGAACCCTACAAAATGTAAAACGGACTGCCCCGCCTGCTCCCGTGTCTGCCCCGAGGCCGCTATTCTGTTTCCCAAATACCGGGCCGCCCCAATCAATGGCGCTGAGGTGAGCGAAGAGGATCTTCGCAGGGAAAAGATGCAGGTGGATATTTCCTCCCTCCTGGGCGGTAATATTTACGAGATGCTGCGAGATCGCACAGCCAAAGCCCGTTCCCGGTTTTCTAAAGAGCGAGATGAAGAGCGGGCGTTGAAAGAGCGCAAGCGCTGTATGAAAAAACTTCAAGAAAAGCTGGATATCCCCGACGAGGTCATCAATGCATTGCCTTCTCTGGAACAAATCCAAGCCAAAGCCCTAAATCGCGGGCAAACACCGAAACCCGAATAACCTCAGGAGGGGACAAAGCGTATGGATTTCAAATTACCCAAAGATGTACCTTTGCAGCTGTGGCGCGATCCGGATCCCAATATTCCGGCGACCGTTGAGGAGAGAAGGCAGATAAAGGCCTGGGTTCGGGAGTATGTAGACCGCGAGGCGCTAATTCCACCCCTTTCCATTCCGGAACTACGGGAGCATGCGTC
>JBNKOV010000106.1:0-11560 GCA_050294955.1 Holophagae bacterium | reverse complement strand
TGGCAAAGCTTCCAAGGTTTCTAGACGGTTGTATAACAGGGACCCGGAAGATCGTCGCTTCATGCCCACTTTCATCATGCGAGGCAGAAGATATTTCTTCTCCCAAATCTGCTTGAAGGACTTGGGCGGCAACATGTTTTCCATAACATGCACGAGGTCGCGGATCACATCGGCAGGCTCTCGACCAAAGGCCAGATCAATGCGTTTTTGACTGCCAAAGAGATTGAGGGCGACGGGAAAAGAGGAGCCCTCTACATTGTGAAAAAGCAGAGCTGGGCCTTTAGCAGCCACAACCCTGCGCTGAATTTCTGGGATAACCAGTTTGGGGCTCATTGGTTCTCTAATGTCAACCAGTTCGCCTTCTTCTCGCAGTATCCCTATGAAATCACTCAGGTTTCGATAGGTTTTCATTCACTTACCTGTCGCGATAAAGGAACTTATAGGTTCCAACCATGACAATATCCCCATCGGAAAGGAAATGCTCACGGATGCGATTTCCGTTGACATAGGTGCCATTCTCGGAATTCAGATCATAAATGGAATACCCGCCCGGACCAAAAGCAATCTGGGAATGTTTCCTCGAAATGCGATCCTCTGGGAGGTGCAGGTCGTTGTCTGGAGATCGTCCGATAGAGGTGGCGCCCATGCCCAAAACGATAACCTGTCCTTCTATAGCGTTGTTCAGGGAAACGATTTTGGGATTGGAAATGATCATGGTCCCGTTGGGGTCGTCGCCTTCATCGGGCAGGAGGGGCAGCTTCTCGGCCAACATGGTTCGTTCCTGCTCGGGAATGGGCGGCATGGCCACCTCTTCTTCCATGGTAGGTATCTGAGCGGAAATAGGCTGGGTTTCCATAGCGCTTGGATCCGGTGTTGGCGGCAGGTCCACATCGGTGGCGTCGTCATCATAGTTGTTCAGATCGCCAAAATCCGCCGACAAGTCGGAATCGCTGACATCTACGTTAAAATCCGCCGAAAGATCACTGGGATCTTCGTCCAAATCTTCAACGTCGCTCAAAGACTCGTCAACATTCATGCCGTGGTCCTCATCCATGAGATCTTCCACGCCCAACTCGTCTGCGTCTTCCAAAGAATCGTCCATGGAAACCGCTTCCAAATCTTCGGGATCAAGTGGAGAGGTTGTTTCGCCCACCTCTTCCTCATCGTCCTCCGAAGCCGATTCGTCCAAGAGGTCTTCTTCTGGTTCTGAAAGGGGTTCAGGCTCCTCATCAGGAAGAGGTTCAGGCTCTTCATCAGGAAGCGGCTCCGGCTCGGGAAGCTCTTCAATCTCAGGCTCAGCAGCTTCCACCCGAGACTCAACTGGCAGGGTTTCCAACAGCGGGGCGGCTTCAAGATCTTCCTGGGAATCAAAGACGCTTAAGAACATTTCGGCCATCTCGGCTGCTTCATCCAGCTCGGCCTGACGCTCCATTTGGCGTACTTCCCATTTTTTTAGCTCGTTTTCATAGAATTCATCATCGTATTCGCCCAGATCATGGCGAAATTCGAGCTCTTCTTTTTCTATTCGAACGGCGTCCAGACCTTCTTCAAGCTCGGTCATGATGCCTTTTAAAATGGCGTACTGGCCGCGAATCTTGTTTTTCAAAGGCTCCGCTTCACCGGAAAGCGCCTCCAGTTTCGCAGCATACTCGTTCCGAACCTTATTATATACAGCATCCGAAACCTTAGCCTTCATCTCTTCCATTTTTGCCAGTCTCTCGCGAAAGACATCTTGTTCTTTCTTGAGATTGCGAAGCGTATCGATGCCCGAAGTATCGATGTTGGGCATATCCTCTTTCATTGGTTGAGCCTCCGTTCCCTTTTCAGACGCCCTATTTTAGCAAAACCCGGGACAGGGTAGTATAGCAAAAATCACATTATCTCAGGAAATCGCCCAGAAACCCGCGTCAGTCCCCAATCTGCCCTTGATGAAAACCGGCGCAGCCACCTGCTTTTTTTAGCCTATTGGAAAGACTATTGCCTCATAGATGTAAAAACAACAGTACCGGTAAACCTTTTTAATGGAGCGGCGTTATACCCATGTAGAGTGTGACCGAGGCATCTTGGATCTGGAGGATCAACGTGAAAAAGTTGATGATTGTATTTGGCACAGTTGCCACAGTAGCGGGCGGGGCGTTTTTTGTTTATTCACGTCAACCTGAAAAGGCGGATGTTAATGACGCGCCAGTCGCTCAAGTTGAAAAGAAACAGGAAGAAGAAAAGACCATACACACGGTGGAGCTTGCGGATGTGACGGAACGCGAAATGCACCGGTGGGTTGTTAGCACGGCCACGCTTCAATCAGAGCGTGAAGTAGATATTTTTAGTAAAGTTGGCGGCCAGATCAAGTCATTGCCTCTCGAAGAAGGTCAGCGAGTGGAGGCTGGCGACCTTTTGTTGGAAGTAGATGGCGGCGACGCCCGACTGAAATTGGATCAGACCCGAGTCAACCTGGAAAAAGCAAAGGCGGAATTCAGCCGAATTGAAAAATCCTATAAAAAGGAGCTTGTTTCCACGGAAGAATACGAAACCCGCAAATACCAACTGGAAAGCAGTCAGGCCGAGTACGATCTGGCAAGCTACCAGGTAAGCATCACCGAAGTTACCGCGCCTTTTTCGGGCACCATTACCAGCCGCAAGGTGGAATTGGGACAAACCATTCAGCCCGCCGACAAGCTGTTCACCATTGCCGCGATGGATGTTTTGAAGGCAGAGGTCTATCTGCCCGAGTCCAAGGTTTCCGACCTGAAGGAAGGCATGACAGTTCAACTGAGCAAGGATGAACATTTCGAAAACAAATTCCCCGGCGTGGTCAGCCGCATCGCTCCAGTGGTTGACCGTGAAACCGGAACCGTGAAGGTAACCCTTGCGATTGAAGAGTCGCCTGAGTCAGTAAGACCTGGCGCCTATGTGCATCTCCAAATTCTAACTCATACGGAAATCGCTGACAGAGTGGTTCCCAAAAAGGCGTTGGTGTTCGATTCTCATCGTCAAGCCCACGTTTTTATTGCTCGCCCCAACAAAGAGAAGCCGGATGTTTATTCCGTGGAAAAAGCGATGGTGAAAACCGGGCTGGAAGAGGGTTCCTACGTAGTCTTGACCGAAGGCGTGAATCCCTCCGACCAGATCGTTCTCACCGGCAAGGCGTCCCTGAAAGAAGGCGCCCTGGTGCGCAATGTTTCCAACGAAGTTCAAACCCTGGCCAGCAACTGATTTAAGAGTTTTCGGATGGTATGTCAGGTTGGCGACAGGCGCCCTGAGCGGCGCCTGTCAGCGGGATGCCCCCTGCTTGCCTGAACTTTTACGCAACACTCGACCAACCCCATGATTCGTCACTTGGACGCCCCCGGCTTCTGTCGGCGCCGCCATGTCCAAATATTCTGAATCATGTCTCTTGATTGGAGCCCCTATGAGTATGATTAGAATGTCGGTTCGCCGACCGGTTACCGTTTGCATGATCACCGTGGGCGTGATCGCATTCGGATTAATTAGTTTGACCAGGTTGCCAGTAAACCTGTTGCCGGATCTCTCCTACCCCACCCTTACACTTGAGACCCGCTACCCCGGGGCGGCGCCAGAGGAAGTAGAGTACCTGGTCACCCGTCAGGTTGAGGAAGCGGTGGCTGTTGTGCCCCATATTAAAAGGGTAACCTCGTCCTCAAAGCCTGAGCTCAGCCAGGTCATGATCGAATTTCAGTGGGGACGTCAGATGGATTTCGCCATTTTAGACGTCTCCAAAAAGGTGGACCTGCTGCGGTTCCCCGATGGCGTTGAGAAACCCAGAATTCTCCGTTACGACCCCAACCAGGAACCCATCATGAAGGTTTCTGTTATTGGAGACAAGCCCCTCACCCAATTACGGTATTTCTGCGAAGAGGATTTGAAAAAGGGCTTAGAAGGCGTGCCAGGCCTCGCTTCCATCAAGATCACCGGCGGGCGCGAAGAAGCCATCGAGGTTCACCTCGACGAGGCCGCCCTGAAACGGTTCTCCATTTCTATTGAAGAAGTCACCGCCAGACTGAAACAGGAAAACATCAACCGCGCTGGCGGTTCGCTTTATGAAAATGAGGCCCGCTATCTTGTGCGGACTCTGAATGAATTCCACTCCTTGGAAGATATAGGCGACGTCATTGTCGCTAGAAGGGACGACCGTCGCATCTACCTGCGCGAACTGGCCCAAATCCAATACGGTCACAAGGACACGCGCCAAATCGCCCGATTCGGCGGTACGGAAGGCGTTGAAATGTCCTTCTACAAAGAGGGCGACGCCAATACCGTTCAGGTGGCCCGCGCTCTGAACAGCGCAATGGACCAATTAAAGGAACGGTACGAGGATGAATATACCCTCACCACCACCTTCACAGGGGCCGCCTTCATTGAACAGGCTGTGGATGAAGTAAAAAACAACGCAGCCATGGGCGGCATTATCGCTATTTTCGTGTTGCTCTTTTTCCTCAGGGACCTGAAAAGCACGCTCATCGTGGGATTCGCCATCCCTATATCCGTTATGGCCACCTTCTTCCTCATGCTCCAATTTTCAGTTTCCATGAATATCATGTCTTTGGGTGGTTTGGCTCTGGGCATCGGCATGCTGGTGGACAACTCCATCGTGGTTCTGGAATCCATCTCGGTGAGACGAGATCTTGGAGACGACGCCATCACAGCCGCCGCAAAAGGAACTGGCGGGGTAAGCGGCGCAGTAGTAGCCTCTACCCTCACCACCATTGTAGTCTTCCTGCCAGTGGTTTTCATAACGGGCATCGGCGGACAACTCTTCAGAGACTTGGGTCTCACCGTATCCTTCTCACTGGCGGCTTCGTTGGTGGTTTCCCTGACCCTCATGCCCACGCTCTACGCGCTTTTCGACCGCAAACCCTGGATCCTCTATTTGTTAACCCTTGGTTTACCGTGGATTGCTTCCAAGCTCTGGGCCGTGATCTTTCGAAAAAAAGAAAGCGATAAACCAGCTCATCAGGATTTGGAAGAAGACGCGTCTATCTTTTCTGGAAACCTGTATACCCGCATCCTCACCGCGGCCCTCAGACACCGTTATGTCGTGTTGGCGGGCGCTGTTCTGCTCATCTGGCAGACCGGCCTGCTTTGGAACAAAATGGGCGTGAACCTGGTTCCAGAGATGAGCCAGGGCGACTACTTCGTACTGTTGGAAAATGCAGAGGGCTCGCCCATTGAAAAGACCGATCAGACCGCCTCATGGATTGAGTCCGAGTTGCTTAAGGTGGACGGCGTACATCTTGTTTTCTCCAACATCGGCGAAATCAACCAGGGTGTTGACGCCCGCAGCGGTGAGAATCTGGCCCAAATCAACTTCTCTTTAAAAGAAGACGTGCTCGATACCGAAGGCGCCATTCAACAAGTGCGAAACCGCTTGGACGCTGGACCCAACCTGAACTATCAACTGGGCTCGCCTTCCTACTTCTCCTTCCGAACCCCGGTTGAAATTGAGATAAACGACGACGATCCCGCAGTTCTGGCCGAAATCTCCAAAACCCTGACTACGGGCATGGAGAAAATTCCACTGCTGGAGGACATTCGCACCACAGTAGCCGACGGCAACCCGGAAATTCAGGTGAGCTTCAACCGGGAGACCATGAGCAGAATGGGCCTTAGCATAGGCGAAGTATCCGCCATGCTGAGAGACAAAATCCAGGGCGCCAACGCAACCCGCTTCGTTAGAAGCGGCCGGGACATAGACGTCATGGTAAGACTGGAAGAAGAAGACCGGCAGGGCCTTGAACAGTTGGAAGCCATGACCATCGGGTACAAAGACGGAAAACCCATCTTCCTTGGAACCGTCGCCGATATCCGCCACGAAGTGGGGCCTTCTCAAATTAAACGCATCAGCCAGAAGCGAAGCGCTGTGATTTCCGCCGGCATTGCCGGAAACGACCTGAAAGCCGTGCGCGAGGCCATGGAACCGCTGGTTGCTCAAGTGGCCGCTGCCTACCCGGAAAGCGTCGTTGCCATGGGTGGTCAGGATGCGGAAATGAAAGAAACCTTCAGCTCCATGCTCAAAATCATTGTCCTGGCCATCTTCCTGGTTTACCTTGTGATGGCCAGTCAGTTCGAATCACTGGGGCACCCCTTCCTCATCTTGTTAACCGCGCCCATGGGCCTCGCAGGGGCTTTGGTCGCTCTTTACCTGGCCAAGATGGAAATCAGCGTGATTGCTTTAATTGGAATGGTCATGTTGGCGGGCATCGTGGTGAACAACGCCATTGTGCTTATTGACTATCTCAACCAACTCCGCCGCGCAGGATCCAACCTGTACGATGCATTGGTCATCGCAGGAAACCGACGCCTGCGTCCCATCTTCATGACCACCGCCACCACCGTCTTAGGTCTCATTCCCATGGCGCTTGGCCTGGGCAGCGGCGCTGAGATGCGCGCGCCTCTCGCCGTAACCGTTATCGGCGGTCTCACCTTCTCTACCCTGCTCACCCTGATTGTGGTTCCCGTTCTCTATGGTACCTTTAACAAAGGACTGAAGGTTCCCAAAGCCAAAGAGGCCGTTTCCGTTCAGGAGGCCACAGCATGAAACCCTGGGAACTCTCCATAAAAAAGCCCGTAACCGTCTTCATGGGTCTGATTTGCGTCATTGTCTTGGGCCTCATATCCATGAAGCAATTGAAACTGGCCTTTCTGCCCAAGGTCGATTTTCCCGCCATGGCCGCAGAGGTGGTCTACCCCAATCAGAGCCCCGACCTCATAGAAAGAGAGGTTACCAGACCTCTGGAAGAAGCCCTTTCAACGCTGAAGGGCGTGCGAAAGATTTCCTCGGAATCCAACGCCGATGGGGCGACGGTTCGCCTGGAATTCGCCTGGGGAATGGAGCTGGATCTCATTCGCCTGGAAATGGGTTTGAAGGTGGAAGAGGTCAAGCCTCAACTGCCCGAAGGTGTGCAGCACGTATCCATCTTCAGTTTCAACACCAATGACATTCCTATTATAGAAAGCAGAATCTCCGCGCCAGGCATCGACCTCTCCGAGAACTACGATCTCCTGGAAAAACACATCAAGCAGAAATTGGAGCGAGTGCCCGGCGTGGCCAAGGTCCAGTTGGGCGGGGTTTTGCCCAAAGAAGTCTCCATCGACCTGAAATTGGACGCCATCAATGCCTACAATGTAGATGTAGAAACCATCATCAAACGACTCTCCCAGGACAACGTGGCCCTTTCCGCCGGCAACTTTAAAGCCAACGGCTTGATGTACAATATTCGGAGCATGGGTAAAATCCGGTCTCTGGAAGAGTTCGGCGAGCTGGTCATCAATGACGAGGGTCTGCGCCTCAAGGATGTTGCCGACATTGTTTACGAGGAACCGCCCATCGGCTTGAGACGCCACTTGAATGGCGACAAAGCCCTGGCCCTCACCATCTTCAAAGAGTCTACCGCCAATACCGTTGAAGTGGCGCGGCTGGTGAACGAAAAGATTAATGGTGAAATTGCCGAAGACCCCGTCTTACAGGGTATTAGCGTCTACGTCTGGGACGACCAGGCCGAGGAAATCACCAATGGCATCGACGGACTCACCAAAGCAGGACTCTACGGCGCCCTGTTCGCCGTGTTTGTACTGCTGTTCTTCCTCCGAAGCCTTCCAGCCACCTTGATTGTGGCCACCGCAATTCCCATTTCCGTGATTGGAAGCTTCATCTTCCTTTACGCCTTTGGTTATACCCTGAACGTATTGACCATGATGGGTTTGATGTTGGCTGTGGGCATGTTGGTGGACAATGCAGTTGTGGTGTTGGAATCCATTTTCACCCGAAAAATGGAAGGGCTTTCCGCCGAGGAAGCCACCAGCCGGGGCACCAAGGAAGTCATGGTCGCCCTGATCGCCGCAACCTCTTCAACCATGATCGTATTCCTGTCCCTGGTAGTCTCCGACGGCAATGAACTGGCCGTTTGGTTGGGCGCATTGGGCGTCACCATCTGCCTCACCCTGTTAACCTCGCTTTTGGTTTCCACAACCGTTATTCCTCTTTTCGCCTCTCGGCTTATGAGCATGGTCAAGCCGCGAAAAGAAGAATTGCGATTGGTGAAATGGTACAGCGCCCTGTTGGACTGGAGCCTGAAGCACCGGGTAATCACTTGCCTCACCCTGATTGCCATCGTTGTGTCGGCCATGTTCCCGGTTTCCCAATTGGATCAGTTCCAAGGAACCAGCTCCAAAAACAACCGACTCTTAATCGAATACGAATTCCATGACTTTTTCTTTGCATCGGAAGTTGAAGAGGCCGCCTATCAGGTAGAAGCCTGGTTAGAGGAGCGAAGAGAAGAATGGGGCTTGAAGAGCATCTATTCCTGGATGCAGGAGAACAACGGCGGCACCGTGATCCTCTTTGAAGATGAGAACACCTCCTTCGCCAGATACAAGGAAGTGCGCAACATCATTCGCAACGAAGCGCCCAGACCTGCGGGCATCTCCTTCTTCTTCGGCGACGACAACAACGACCAGGGCCAAATGGTTCGCCTCCAGCTTTTTGGAACCGAAACCCGAACCCTGAAAGAAGTCGGCGCTCAGGTCGCCGAACTGTTGGAAGACGTGGAAGGCCTTCAAGACATTCGATCCGGGGAACGATCCGGCAAAAAAGAATTGGTAGTCTCCGTAGATCGAGAACAAGCCAATGCTTATGGGATAAGCCCCGAAACCATAGCCCAGGTATTCGGATTCACCTTGCGAGGCATGTACCTCCCTCGATTCGCCTATGGAGATCGAGAACGGGATGTCTTGCTTGGATTGCGCATCGAAGACAGAGCCACCATTGAAGACGTTTCCAAAATACGCATCTCCAAAGACGTGAACCTGGGAAGCATAGCCCAGTTCGAATTCAGAGACCGCCAGGAGTCCATAAGACGGGTCAACCGTAAGGCCCACCATCGGGTAAGAGCCGTTTATGAAGGCGACAACTACGACAAAATGCAGAAACAGATTGAAGCCATCATGAACGATTTCCAATTCCCCCCTGGCGTCACCTGGTCCTGGAGCGACAATATTCTGCGGGAAGAAAACGAAATGGCCAACATGGTGAGCAACCTGTTGCTGGCCATCATCCTGGTCTACCTTGTCATGGCCAGCTTGTTTGAATCCCTGACCCAGCCCATCATGATCTTGTTCAGCACCCTGCTCTTCAGCGCAACCGGGGCCTTTTGGACCTTATACTTCACCAAGACCGAAATGGACGTCATGGCCATGATCGGCATGATGATCCTCATAGGCATTGTGGTGAACAACGGCATCATCTTAATGGACCGATTCAACCATCTGCTGCGAGAGGGTTACTCCGTGGAAGAGGCCGCCAGAAAAGGCGCCCACGACCGAATCCGCCCAATCTTAATGACTGCGGCCACCACCATCATGGGACTCATCCCCATGGCCTTTGGAACCACAGGCGTAGGCGGCGGATACTACTTCCCTCTTGCCCGTTGCGTCATCGGCGGTCTCACCAGCTCAACCCTGTTAACCCTCATCGGGTTGCCTTTCATTCTCATCACCATCCACAGAATGAAGCTTAAAACGGTGAGCATTGCAACCAAGGCATACCAGCGCATCAAACCGGGCCGTAGCGTGGTTCAAACCCAACCAGCTACCGATCCTTAGAAACCTGGCCGGGTCCTTTGACCCGGCATTTTTACAAACCCAACTCTCAATCAAATCTCATTCCGAAACCGGCTTGAAAAAGACATCAACCACATTAAACTTCTTCGATGGACCACTATCCTTAAAAGCTTTTGCCCAAAAACGGAGAATATTGCCGTGTTCATCCATGGACTTCCAATCCTTGTATTTCAGCCCAATTCTGGATAACCCCAAGTCTGCGGGATCACGCATTTCGGAAGGTTGAGAAATGCCATCTGCATTTGCGTCAAGCCAAAGAAACAGCACACTCCAAACGGCATCATTGGGATCAATCACACCATTTTCATTGCCGCCAAGTTGATTGAGATCCCATTGGGCGAGACCTTCAAACCCGTTTTTAGCAAGCGCATTCCCCTGCAAAACCAGTCGGGTTCCGTTGCCGAATAGCTCAGATCCATTATCCACCTCGCCATTCCCATTCACATCGTGGACGAGAAATGCATCGTCTCCATTGGGAACAACCCATTGCATGTTGATCTGATGATTAACGCCTAAGAGATCGAATAGCACGCCATGTTCAGGCCCACCAAACAGGAAGCCATTTCTCTCTGTGTCAATTACAAGGGGCGAGTTACAATCGCCATAGGTTTTTAGTTGGTTAACACAATCTTCGTTGTCTGGTAAATGACTTGCAGCCTGCCACAAACTGGCAGTACTTGTACAATCCCCTGTTCTCACAGATCTTGTGCGACTATTGTTATTAATATGCATCAAACAATCATCATTATCAACGTGGCCCAACCCCAAAGCATGTCCCAATTCATGCGCCAGGTGATACTCCAAATCACTAGTGGAGTACGTCGCCCCACTACTTGATTGAGTATACAAAGTTATTTCACCACTAGCGCCATTATTGAACCAACTGGCGGCTGCACTGGATCCGGAGCTGCCGGAAATCAGCCTGATTGTAATTGAGGCTTTTCCAGTAGACCCAAAATTTGGGATTTGGTTATTACAATTATTCCATTGCGCCAATGCACTGGCCACAACAGATGAAGTTGCCCCTGAAAACCCCTCAGTCGCAACGCTGATTCCTCCGAGAGCGCAAGCATTTAAGCCATTTCCACTGGGGATATTGCAGTTTGAAAATAGAATCGGAACAAAGAAAATAGGGCATAGAAAGGCAGACCAAGTCTTCATTTTATCACCTCACCCTTTCCCTTACTTTCCCGATTGGCAAAGCTCAACAATTCCTCGGTACGTACAAGGAGCTCATCAAAAGTCGACACCCCTTCAAGCCCGGGCGAACCCAGTAAATCGTCAGCCATCAAAAAACCGCCATCTTTTGTTTCAGCTATCATATAAAATGGATTTTCATAGAAAGCCCGACCCTCTTTATCCGAGGGTGGATTCAAGGCAAAAATCAAGAGCCGCAGGCCTGGGGTCACGGGAAAAAAGTAATCCTCATTTTCAACACAAATTGGGGTCTCGCCGATTTTAAAACGGGCATTCCCATAGTGAAGATAAAAAGGATTGGCATGCTCATATACTGGTTCCTGAAGGACCGTTTCAATCTCCACCCCAACCAGAGCGCCAACAGTGTAGGAAAAGAACCCAGGCGTAAAGGACTGAATTCTCACTTCTAACACACCTTTGGCCTTCTCCAGAACCTGCCGCATATTTATGGGTGGCAAGCCCTCATGTTGCATTCTCATTGAAATAGAGCAAACCAGCTCTCCGTCATTCTTCTTCCGAGCAAACTTTTTGTATTTATTTACGGCGCTGGTTATTATATCAGCCTCAAAATCTTCAAGAATCCCGCCAAAAATGGGGGAGCGATCCTGCTTCCAAAGGACCTGATCATTAACATGGGATAAAGCGTCAGCAGAAACCCATAAGGTGTAACCATCTCTTTTCTCAATGACATCAGGCGCATTTTGCCATGCAAGACCATAAAGATGAC
>JBNKOV010000105.1:0-11571 GCA_050294955.1 Holophagae bacterium | reverse complement strand
AAGCTGGCTCAGGCCTTCGGCGCCTTCGCCCGCTTCATAGGTCGTGAAGCCTTCCCGCCCCAGTTTCTGACAAAGCGGCCATCTCACCATTTTGTCATCGTCTATCACAAGTATCTTTTGTGTCACGTCTCACCTACGGCTTTAAGTTTGTAGAAACTTCCCATCTCTGGGAACGCTCTCTTACTTTTAAGTGCTATGCAATAGTGGAAAAAATACAATAAAATGAAATATTCCCCAGAAAAAATAGCTATTTTCCCCAAATTGGGAAAAATTACCAAGTTAGATGCCGCGTCATGAAGCCATTTGGCAATTATGGGACCTGCTAAATAGCAGAATCTCCGTCCAGGTATGTGCGGATCACCTTGATCATGGGCAGACCGAACTTCATGAGCTTTGCTTCGCCAACGCCAAAAACTTCCAAAAACTGATCTTCGGTCTGGGGTTTTTTCCGAGCCATGTCCTGGAGACTCTTGTCGCCAAAAACGATAAAAGCCGGAACGCCAAGGCGCGAAGCGATGACGGTGCGCTCCTGACGCAGCAATTCGAAAAGGTCTCGATCATAGGGCTCTGAAGCAGACTTTTTCTTGGCGGCCTTTGAAGATTCATGGGTCCTGGTCTCAATGAGAACAACAGGCACATCTGTTTCATCTTTTTCGTATTTGTCGGGTCGCAATAGCCAATAACCGGTTTTTGAGACGCCAATAACAGGGTAATCACCACCAGAACGCACGAGGTAACCCTGAGACTCCAACTGGTTAATCCAGTCATGAACCTGATATTGGCTGTAATCTTTGAGCAGGCCGTAAACTGTGAGACGGTCATGGCCGTTTCTAAGGATCTTCTTTTCCTTTGAGCCCGTGAGCACTTGGGCCACATAGGCTCCGCCAAAAGTCATGCGAACCTTGAGAACCGCTGAAATGATCATTCTGCTGTACCGACGCGCATCTTCAATGCCCTCTATTTCTCCCAGACATACGTCACAATTGCCGCAATTGGCTTTTTTGAACTGTTGTCCGAAATGTTCCACCAGAATACGGTGGCGACACTTTACCTGCCCCGCGTAGCTGATCATATCTCGAAGCTGGTTCATGCGAATATCGGCCAGGCTGGCTTCCTCTTCAATAATGCGTTTCCAAAAAAGGATATCTTTCGCGCCGTGGATAAGCACGCATTGAGAAAAAAGCCCATCTCTTCCAGCTCGTCCCGATTCCTGCTGGTAATGAGAGACCGTCCT
This sequence comes from Holophagae bacterium, assembly GCA_050294955.1. Classification (GTDB taxonomy): domain Bacteria; phylum Acidobacteriota; class Holophagae; order Acanthopleuribacterales; family Acanthopleuribacteraceae; genus JBNKOV01. The sequence goes on along the minus strand of JBNKOV010000105.1, from coordinate 10,337 downwards.
GGGCATGCCGGTATGGATGACAAAACGCACGTTGGACTGGTCAATGCCCATGCCAAAAGCCACAGTCGCCACAATAATGGGAACCTTTTCCTGGGAAAACAGATCCTGGTGCTGATGGCGGATTTCGCTGGATAGACCGGCGTGATAGGGCAAAGCCTTGTAGCCCTTGTCGCTGAGAAAATCGGCGGTTCTTTCGGTTTCCTTTCGCGTGAGGCAGTAAATGATGCCACAATCGTTTTTGTCGAATTCTTTTAAGATGCCCAAAAGCTGTTGATTGAGCTTGTTGCGCCGCAAAACCCGATACTTGAGATTGGGCCGAAAATAGCTGCCCACAAGCACCTCGGGCGAACGCAACTGAAGCTCCCCAACAATTTCGCTTTGCAACTCAGGAGGCGCCGTAGCTGTGAATGCGTGAATGCCTACATGGGGAAACCGTGCGCGAAGTTGGCTTAGTTGTTTATACTCTGGTCTGAAATCATGGCCCCATTGGCTGATGCAATGGGCTTCATCTATAGCAAAAAAAGTAAGGGGCACCTGCCTCAGATCTTCGAGAAAATGCTCTAGCAACAGACGTTCCGGCGATACGTATAATAGGCGAAACTCTCCGGCAAACATCCGCGCTTTAGTGCGCCTTATTTCATCTGCGTCCTGTGATGAATTCAGACAAGCCGCTGGAACCCCCAATAGGTTGAGAGCATTTACCTGATCGGCCATGAGTGATATTAGGGGAGAGACCACAATAGCGGTTCCCTGAGAAATGGCGGCAGGCAATTGGTAACACAGTGATTTACCCCCGCCGGTGGGCAACACCGTGAGGCTGTCCCGTCCCTCCATGATTGCCTGGATTGACGCCTTTTGGTGAGGACGAAATTTGGAATAGCCCCATATTTGTTTTAACGCCTCGCCCACCAATTGCTGTTGTGCCGTTGTCCCCACACCCGCTCCTCTGCCTTGCAAACAGCTTATTCTAGCCTATTCCCCAGCTTAACAAAAGCCCCCAAAATTCAGATAAGAATTGTGGGTTTTCGCGTGCTTTGAAAGTTGCAGCCGCCCAGGCGGATTGGGTATGATAGGACCTGATGGATGTTCTGTCTCCACGATGAGAAGGTGACGGGGTTTGTAGGATAATCTTCGATTTAGGAGAAACGGGATGATATCAAAATGGTCAGACGAAGACGCGCAATCTTATATATCCAGGTTTTCAGAATATGGAGAAGATCTTGCCTTAAGGGTTTACACCACTCGCCTTTTGGGCGGTGACCCAGCGCTGGTCTTGCATGGCGGTGGAAACACTTCGGTTAAAACAACTCAAGATGATGAATTGGGTCGACCGGTCAACGTGCTGCGTGTAAAGGGCAGCGGCTGGGATATGGGCAGTATTGAACCCGAAGGTCTGCCAGCAGTTTTGCTCGACCCAATTCGCGACTTTCGAGGTCTGTCCTCCATGACAGATGAGGCAATGGTGAATGGCGTCCGTCGTCATCTGCTGGACACCACCTCGCCCAACCCTTCAGTGGAAACCCTGCTCCACGCTTTTCTTCCGCACAAGTTTATAGACCATACCCACGCAGACGCCGTTCTAGCCCTTGCAGATCAACCCAACGCTCTGGAGATTTGCATGGAGACATTTGGGGAACAAATGGCCATGGTTCCCTATATCATGCCAGGATTTGACCTGTCCATGGAGGCCATTCGCATTTTTGAAGAAAAACCCCATGTTGATGGGCTTATCCTCATCAATCACGGCATCTTCACCTTCGGCGATACAGCCAGGGAAGCCTATGAACACATGATTCATTATGTGAACCTTGCAGAAGAGCGAATCCTCACAGCCAAAAAATCTTTCGTGTTTCTAAAGGATGCAGCCCCGTTAGATCCGCCGCCACATGCAGCCGAATGCCTCGCAGTGCTTCGCGGCAGCCTGGAAGGCAAGGCGGACAAACCCGGCCCTCAGGTCTTGGAGTGGCGCTACTCCGAACAAATACAAGCCTTTATGGAGCAGCCAAACTGGCAGGAACTCGCCAGCCGAGGACCAGCAACGCCAGACCACATTATTCGCACCAAACAGGTCCCTCTCATAATAGATAACCCCTGCTTAGACGACCCGGCCGCTTTCCGCAGACACGTTGAAATGGGGCTGGCGACCTATGTAGAGGATTACCAGCTTTACTTTCGAAACCAGGTTGACTCAAAAGGCGTTGTAAGAAAACAACTTCATCCGCTCCCCGTTGTTTTCCTCATACCCGGAATGGGCCTTGTAACTGCGGGTAAGACCGTTAAAGACGCTAGAATTGCGGCGGATATTTACGAACACACCATGGATGTCATCATCTCTGCAGAAATGATTGGAACGTATCAGCCCCTGCCAGATCCCCACCTCTTTGACATGGAGTATTGGTCCTTGGAGCAGGCAAAGCTGGGCAAGAAGAAACCAGCGCCCCTTGCTGGCAAAGTGGCTCTCATAACAGGCGCTTGTGGCGGCATCGGTCGTGCTGTGGCCCAGACCTTTGCTTCCCAGGGGGCCAACCTGGTTCTAGCGGATCTGAAAGAGACTGACCTAAACGAATTCGCAGCGGAGCTTGCCGATCAATACAGGACTGGGGTCGCCTACCTTGCGGGTGATATAACCAACCCGCAATTTTCACAAGACTTTACCCAAAAAGCCTGCCTCAGTTTTGGTGGATTGGACATCGTTGTGTCCAACGCAGGTACTGCAAAAACTGGCGCTATTGATGAAAGCACGCAACTTCTGGCCGCAAGTTTAGACATCAACCTCATGGCCCACCAACGTCTAGCCGCTGCCGCTGTTAAGGTAATGAAACTTCAGGGCTGTGGGGGATGCCTGCTATTCAACGCATCCAAAAGCGCTTTTAATCCAGGCCCCGGTTTTGGAGCCTATTCTATTGCAAAGGCTGGGCTGATTGCTCTGATGAAACAATATGCAGTGGAATTTTCCAGTGAGGGCATACGGAGTATGGCTATTAATGCAGACCGCGTGCGCACCAACCTTTTCGACCCCAGCCTTCTTGCCGCGCGCGCCAAGGCGCGAGGATTGACGCCAGACAGCTATTTCCGCGCCAACATGCTGGGAATAGAGGTTCTTGCAACCGATGTCGCTGATGCATTTCTGAGGCTCTTTCTATCAGAGAAAAGCACCGGGATGGTCATGACCGTGGATGGCGGGAATATTGCCGCGTCGCCAAGATAAAGGGCTTTCGGTGGCGCGTGGGCAATGTTCATTGCCACCGCCGCTCCCAGATGAAAGGCTGAAGAAAAAAGAGGATAGGAGGGGTGATTCACCTGGAAACAAAGGTTCGATCGCACGCGCCATCGAAAGATCTCAAGCATGACAGAGCAAAGCTTTGCGTCGCTTAACGACAAATTAACATACATACGCCAACTTAACAAGATCTTTTACATTCCAAATTTGTGTTTCCCGGGGGGATGGCGTTACAACTCGGCTTGTCTCCAAGCGCCTTTTGCCACAAACCGCCCAGCAACCATCGTATTTACAAGATGTTGGGGACCGGCCAGATTGAGGATGGAGAACAACCTGGCTTCTGGACTCTCCTGAAATTTTAAACGATTGGAGAGATACGGTTCTTGCTGAGGATCTAAGACCACCAGGTCTCCATCTTTGCCCACTTCAAAATTCCCAATACGGTCATCCAACCGGAGCGCTCTAGCCCCGGCCAGGGTTCCCAAGTACAAAAGCATGGCGGCATCCAAGCGGAAACCCTGAAGCTGCTGGCATTTAAAAGCCTCTCCCAGCTCACTTAAAATTGAGAAATTTGTGCCAGCGCCCACATCGGTTCCCATCATCACCGGGATTCCCAAGTCGAGATGCTTTTTCAAGGGGAACAGCCCGCTTCCCAGATAGGCGTTGCTGGCTGGGCAATGACAAATGGCGGAACCACGTTTGCGGATCATCGTCAACTCCGCATCCCCGGCATGAATATTATGGGCGAGAACCGTTCGAGGCGTCAACATGCCGAAAGAGTCGTAAACTCCAGTATAATGCTCCGCGTCGGGGTACAGCCTCTGAACCTCTTGGATTTCTCCAAGATTCTCATTAATATGAGTTTGTATATAGCAACTGGGAAACTCCTCAAAAAGTCGCGCGCAGACTTCCATAAGCTCGTCCGAACAGGAAATGGCGAAGCGTGGCGTGATGGCGTAATGCAGTAGAGGCGAATCTTCAATTTCTTGGATGAGTGAAGAGGCTTCATGGTAGGCCGTTCTAGCTGGAGTAAAAAGCTCGGACGGTCCATTTCGGTCCATGAGGGTCAAGCCAGCAATCATTCTAAGGCCCTGTTCTCTTGCTTCTCTAAAAAGGGAAGATGTTGCGTGGTGAAACTGAGAGCCGAACACCATGGCCGTTGTGGTTCCAGATTCTAGCAAGCGCTTGACAAACTGATGGGCGGCTCCCGCCGCGAAACCCTCGTCTCGATATTTCATTTCACAGGGGAAGACCGACTTATCCAACCAGTCCAAAAGTCCGTTTCCAAAAGCTGCGGTTGCATAGAGTTGGGGAAAATGGATATGGCCATCCACAAAACCTGGAAGAATCCACGCTTCGCCAAAATCCATGATTTCAGCTTCGCTGAACTGCTTTTTCATCTGTTCCTTCTTTCCAAGGCCCAGAATCCGGCCATCCTCACCCAAGACCAGACCGCCCCCTTCGATAATTTCAAGTGCATGTTTCTGAGGGGCTTCCTTAATTACATGCGCAATGGTTCCAAATAGAATCTTAGTCACCGCAACCGTCCTTTCTTTCGCACTTTCGCCATTATACACTAATGGAAAGGCGCCTGTGCATTGAAGACATTACGCCCAGTCGCGAAATAGGCGGGTTATGACCATTCTCACCATGAAACGAGGGGTGAAGCGTAAAGAGAAAATAAGCAGCTTGTTCAGAAAACCCACGACATGACGAGGTTTGCCTTTAACCATAACGGATACGCCGATGCGGGCCACTGCCTCGGGCCGCAGCACCCCAAACTGAGCCATAAAGACGTCGGAGACCCCAGCAACATCAAAGAACTCAGAGGCTGTCTGGCCTGGCTCAAGACTGGTGACGGCAACGCCAGTTCCTCGCAACTCCCAATTCAGGCCTTCAGTAAAATGATTCACATAGGCTTTGGTGGCCGCATAGGCCGCCATGTTGGGCACGCCTTGATGGCCAGCCACGCTTCCCACATTCATGATGCGGGCGCCGTCTTTTCTGGCTTTTAAGCGAGGCAGCATGAGTCTACAGAATCCGGTTAAAAATCGGATGTTGAGATCAATCATTCGTGAGATTGCGTTGAAATCGGACGACTCAAAAGAGCCCGCCACTGCAAAACCGGCGTTGTTGACAACAATAGAAATGGGAAGCTGTTCCAGTTGTTCGGCAAGGTCTGCCGGCGCTGAGGGGATGGTGAGGTCTATGGGTCGCCACTTAACATCTACGCCGTATTGTTCCGCCAATGCAACAGAGAGATCGCGCAACATCTCCTCACGCCGGGCCACAAGGAATAAATGGCAACCCTGGGCGGCCAACACGCAGGCAATTTCGCGGCCAATTCCTGATGACGCGCCTGTTACCACGGCCCATCTGTTTTTTAAAGTGAAACCCATTGCCCAACCCTTCAATCATTCTGGCTCCCAAATGGGAGCACACATAAGTGTACGTTATTCCGATTCAAATGACCCGGAATATTCCGGCAAAGCTTAACAGATCATGAGATGAGGAGCCAGATATTTCCGGAAAAACGAGAGATTCTCAGGACACACTGTCCTCGGTAAGGGCGGCGTGCAGGGCGCTTAACCCATCGTGTAGCGCCTTCATGCGGCGTTTGCCGATAATTGCCGTAAACTCTTCTTCCAGAACGCCTAAGACCTTAAGACCGTCCAAAAGCGCTTTTCGACCCTCCTCCGAGAAACGGATCAGGCGCGCTCTTCCGTCGCTTGGATCTGGAACCCGCTCAACAACCCCATAAGATTCCAGTTCATTAACGAGTTGACCCACGGCCTGCTTGCTCACGTCCACCTTTTTTGCCAACTCCGTTAGGCGAACGCCTTCAAAGTCGATGTGGGGAAAAAGCAAGGTGTGAGCGGTCCGAAACCGGGTGTTTCCAAGCTGCTCGCGAAATCGAGAAATACCAAGCTCATTCATGAGCCTTGCACATTTGAAAAGTAGCTGATTGACGCTCTCACGCTTCGCCTTTTCCAGCCTCTCCAGGTAACCTTTATCCATAACTGTCATACAACCACCTTACTAGACGGTTTTTTTGAAAAAAGTGGAAACCTTTTTTCTAGAAAACTAGTAAACCATACTTGACTAAATTAGTCAAGTGCGGTTTACTAAAAACCACGGAGGATGATTATGCTGAACAAAGTTACTGAAAATATCTGGGAAGCGGCCGGCGAGATATACGCGCCCTTGCGGATTCATTTCACATGCCGAATGACGGTGATCCGATTGCCAGGTGGAGAGCTGCTGCTTCATTCCCCTGTAAAGATAGACGATCCTCTCGCTGCTGAGCTGGAAAAGCTGGGCACGGTGCGGTATCTGGTCGCTCCAAATGCCTTTCACCACATGTTTCTGGATGAAGCTATCTCAAGGTATCCAGACGCAGTAGTTTACGGAGTGCCGGGTTTAAAAGAGAAAAGAAGAGATCTTCAATTCCATCACGAGCTTGGCTCGGAGGCGCCGTGGTCCGATACGCTAGACCAGGTTTTGATCGGGGGAATGCCTGCCTTTAATGAGTTTGTGTTTTTGCACAAACCCAGCAAAACCCTGATAGTGACAGATTTAATGTTTAATATTAAAAAGCCGCAAAATCTCCAATCGCATATTGTTCTGTTCCTTGCAGGGGCCTACAAGAAGCCGGGCCAAAGTCGCCTCTTCCGCCTGGCAATAAAGGATAAAGCCGTGGCGGGCAAGAGCATTAGGACCATGCTCTCCTGGGATTTTGAAAGAGTGATCATGGCCCATGGCGCCATTATCGAAAAGGATGCAAAAACCGTATTGACGAATGCTGTCAGAATTATGGCGAAGGGATAGGTTACAGCTCTTGAGTATTGATTTTGGGATCTCCCTGGATGGGCTTCATCTGGTCGGTTACACTGGGATCCTTTCGGCGAAGCGCTTCTAAAAAAACGCGGGAAAGGGTCTGATTGAAAAGATCTTCCGCGTAATCCGCGTCCAGAGTGCGTGTGCGTTGGCAGTATTCCGCCCAGAGCTTTTTCGGGTTGCTGCCATCGCCGCTTTCGTAACGGATGATTTCCGGGTCCAGTTTCATCCAAAACTCCTGGAACCAGGTCGAAAAACCCGATTGAAGGGAGGAGAACATGTAGATCATATGAGACTTTAATTCTTCCAATTTCTGGTTGCGGCTGAGCCGTCCCGGCTCAAGGAAGCTGCGGGACTGATCGCTATAGCGAAGATGCACATTGAACAAGTGCCTGGCAAATTCGTGGAAGAGTTTCTCTAGCTGCTCCAAAACCGCCTCTTCTCTGCCATCTGAAACGCCGTGGGATTTATTCAGCCAGGTGTTGTATACGTCCTTGAAGCAACCCTCGCCCAATAATCCGGAGGCCCTGGTTTCCTGGCCCAGCTCGGAAAAGGTGGGATCGATAACCTGAGCCCTTCCAGCGCAAAGTCGGAGAAATTCTTTAATGCCGCCCAGATTATAGGGGTCTGCAGCCGCAACTTTGTCAAGAAAGAAGCGCTTGGCCCTGGGGCTTAGCACGCCTTTAATGCGATTCTCGAAGCCGCGAAGAAAACTCTGGTGAATATTGGGCAGACGAGGCTCCAGATGTTCATCCATATCCAAAATGTTGAAAGAACCTACATGGGTGTCTATCAACTCCATATTCTCTTTGTTAACACAGAGCACCACCGGCCCGCGATGCTTCCGCAGTTGACGGAAAAGGCTGCCGCGATCAATGTTCTCGTGCTGCATGGCCAGAAGCATTTCGTCGAAATGATCAATCACCAGGAACTCGCCCTGGTCCAGCATCTCCCCCGCCCGCCAGGCGTAACCCGCCAACTTACTGGGCGCATTAAAAAACAAGAAGGCCTTGGGATCCAAGAATGTACGAGGACCTTCATAAAATGAAGACCCCAGCAAATTCATGCCCTTCTCCTGAAAACCCAGATGCAGAGCAGTCGTTTTACCGCAGCCCGGGCTCCCCGTCAGAATGAGCAGCTCCTTCATGGCGTGGGCCTGCTCAATGCGCGTCCAAAACGACTTGAGGTCCGATAAACCGTAATCCTTTTTAGATAGAGAGAAATCGATAGGCACCCTTGGAGACTCCTGGGGCGCCTTGCCGCTTAACTTTTCGATAAGCGCTGTCCACCGCTTTTGATAGGTCTCCCACTGGAGCAATGGAAAAATGAGGTTGAAATCGTACTTCAACATCTCAATGAGAATGGCCGTAGGGTCCTCGGGCTTATTGGGATCTGCGCTTTCCAAAAGGGCCTGAACTCTGGGTGTAATGTAAATGGCGTCTTCGGTTCGCATGCGCGCTCTGAGAGACAGAGAACGATTGAGCCATTCATGACGATCTTCAAAAATCCGGTGTTTGAGTACACGGCTCTTGAGAAGGTTGCCGTCTATAGGAAAACCCAGACTGGTGAAAAAGGGGGCAAGCTCTTTTGGGTACAGAGCGATGAGATTCACAAAAAGGTGGGTGCATCCCAAAAACGCGCCTTTTGGATGATTGGCCAGGGTTGTGCGAAACAGAGTCCGAGCAGACCAGCCCCTGCTGTTGGCCTCTTCTGCGGTAATGGGATGAAAGTCGCACGGATCTACGCAGTTGGTTAAAGAGAAGATCGTAGAACCAATGACAAAAAAATCTTTAATCGGATAGTAGACGCCATGACTGATCCGCTCACCGGCCACAAAGGTGCCATTGGTGGACGCAAGATCACAAAGGGACACAACCCCATTTACAAGCTTGATAAGCGCATGCTTTCCCGAGATACAAGAATCATACGGCAGAACAATGTCGTTATTGACACTTCGACCCAGCTTGAGTTCCTGACCTTCCTCTACTTCAAAGGAAATACCTTCGTTGACGCCAGATACAATACGAATGGTTTGTGACATGAAGACCTACCCTACCGCAAAACGGATTCAGAGTCATCATAACCAAAAATTGCCAGACCGTCCAGGCACAAAGGCGGGGTGAATCAAGAAAACCTTTCTGTTTATTTCAATCGAGAAACGAATCGAAACGGAATTCAAGGAACACGAAAAATCAGCAATATTCAAGGTGGACAAGAGAACCCGGAGGTAGCCAACGGGCCCTTGTAATAGCTTGGGAGAGGCGCTTGGATGATCAGGCTGGAAATTACGGCATGGGTTTGAGTTTTATTCAAACAGGCGCTCCCTGCGCCGGTTCCTCCGCCATCTCCCCGAAGTGTTGGTTACCAACGACCTCTGCCGCCGCCGCCACCGCCGCCGCGAGGCGCTCGTTCCCGAGCTTCATTGACTTTGATGGTGCGGCCGTCAAGCTCTTTGCCGTCCATCTCGCCAATTGCTGTCTCAGCGTCGTCTTTGTTGACGAAAGTCACAAAGCCAAAGCCGCGGGACCGACCTGTCTCACGATCCGTGATCACTCTTGCGTCTTCGACTTCGCCAAAGCGCTCAAATGCGTCCCGGAGACTCTCGTCATCGGTATCCCAACTTAAACTGCCACAATAAAGTTTCATCTAATCTACTCCTTGTAAAAACCGGTCACACTGTATATTAGCATTAAATGACTGATTTCAGCATACCAGTTAATGAGTTTCGTTCTTTTTTTCGTAAATCTGTGCCTTTTTTGGTGATTTTTGGTCATATACGACCCGGTTTGAGGCCTCACAACCCCCAAAATGAGGCCTCCATGACCCAACCGCCCCTGCTTTTCGCAGAGAAACCACCCTTTTCTTCGACGGCTTTTTACCCCCGCACGGAACCGGGCGAGAATTTTTGGGGGTGTTTCAAGTCCTACGGAATGAGTTTCTCTAAAGAAATAACCGAATGGAACGAAAAGTACTATGTGGCGTGTGTCTGCTTTTGGTTATTCTTTAAAGGCTGGCCTCGAATCATTCCATATCTTTATCGACCTGGTCGTATTTTATGTGCATTTTCACCCGTAAACCAAAGGAAAGAAGTTGCAATCACAAGAGTCCCGAAGTCTCCGCACTCAATGTATCGGCAACATCGGAGAGGGAATATCATCAATGTCTCCTTTTTATAAAATTTCGAAGCTGCGTCTGTCCGGTTCTCTGATTATTTGGCGACAGGCCAACCGGCGTCGCCTATGACCGATGCTTCTTTAAAACAGATAGAAGCCCTTCAAAA
>JBNKOV010000104.1:0-11576 GCA_050294955.1 Holophagae bacterium | reverse complement strand
TGGATTTTCTGTGATCCGTTTGCGATGTAGCTTCAAATGAATAGCGTGGATGAACTCTTCGGGGTTCATCCATGAAAAGGGTGACAGTTTTGATTTTTTCCTATTTTTTCCCATGAGGGAGGTAATTTCTTTCTATTTTTTTCCACGAAGGATAGGAGGGTAAGAAATCCCACTAAATCCCACCAAATCCCGGAAAAACCCGGATAGGATTAGCATTTTTTAGATTTTTTCTTCGTTGAGTTGGGCTTTTCTTTGATTTTCTGTAAGGCCTCTTTGATGGGTTGGAATGTTTCAGGTCGAGGGGGTTCAGGTCGGGGGGGGTTGGTCATGTGTGTTACCTCCGAAGCCATAATACGAGTATTGGGCGGGTAGGTTCAAGAGAGTGGGGCTTGACAAGTGACACGTACGCGCGTGATAATGTTAGTTATGACGCATATACGTGTCACTTCGTTTAGGGGGGGGGGTCATGCCAGGACCAAAAAGGACATTGATTACGGAGTCTGGGTCTGGGGGGATAGTTGAATCCAAAAAACTGGTTTTTGCAGGCCTAGAGGGGGCTTACTCGGGAAATACGCTAAGGGCATGGTCTGAAGATACCAAGCGTTTTTCAGCGTGGTGTATGGAGCAAGGTGTTTGTGCGTTTCCTGCGTTACCTGAAACTGTCGTGGCTTATATCCAAGATTTGGATGTTTCCCCGGCAACAGTTGGCCGAAGGGTTGCTTCTATTGCGGCGATGCATCGGGCGGCGAGTGTGACGAATCCATGTGAGGCGCGGGGGGTTCGTCTAGCGCTTCGTGCATATTGTCGAAAGCATGGGACGGCGCAAACCCAGGCGAAGGCTTTAACTTGGGACATTATTAAAAAAGGCCTTCCAGATCAGGAGTTAACCGAGTTAGAACGGTTTATTGTGAACCTGCCTGTTGGTGAAATGACGTTGAAGGACATGAGCAATGGGGATGCTAAGCGGGCGAGGTCGTTGAAGATTTGGGCGCAACGCCACGGTGTAACCCGGGTAGGTTTGGAAGGCCGGGCGGCAATCTATCAAGTGGATCAGTTCCGGGCCGCAATTGTGCGTGATCCACTGGTGTTGAGGGATCGTGCTTTAGTCTTAACAGCTTATGATGGTCTGCTAAGGGGTTCCGAATTGTCGGCGTTGACTGTGGGAGACCTGTCTATTGCTGACAGGGACGCAGGATGTGTTTATGTTGCACGTTCAAAAACGGATCAAGCAGGCCAGGGGCGATGGGTGTATATTTCCCCGCATACGGTGGATGCATTGCGGGAATGGTTGGCGGTTTCTCAGATCGAGACGGGGCCGGTATTTCGGGGTGTAAGGAAGAAAAAAATAAACGATTCTCCGTTAAGCGTGGATGGGGTTTCAAGGGCGTTTCGTCGTGTGGCGGCCCAGGCCGGGGAAAATCCCAGTGGGTTCTCTTCTCATAGTGCGCGGGTGGGTTGCGCTCATGATTTGATTGCAAGTGGTATGGAATTGTCTGAAGTGATGCAGGCAGGCCGATGGAAAGCGCCAAGGATGGTAATGCATTATTCTGCTAAGCTGTTGACGTCACGGGGGGCAACAGCGAAATTGAGCAGAGAGCAAGGACGGGTGTAATGAGTGTTGGGAGATTCCAAGAAGTGAAGCAGGTTCGAGGCAGATTAGATCGTTGTTTGACTGAAACAGAGTTTAGAGACCTATCTGATGGAAGCGCGGGCCGAATGACGACTATGTTAGAGGCGCACGTTACTAACTGTGGTCTGCGGGTCTGCATAAGTTGTAACCAGGTCAAAAGGGATGTGGTGGACGGTGAATACGAAGAGTGCATGAATGAGGGGCTTTAAGTATGTTTGAATACGAGAATGTCTGTGCGTATTGTTCGCGTTTGTTGGGTGAGGTTACCCGGTATAGTGTAGAAGATCTGCCGTTGTGTCCGGCCTGTGATGGTCGTGAAAGGCGGTGCCGGGAGTCAGAAAAGAAGTGAGTCGTACAGAAACCGCCGTTAACCGTCAGATTGTGGCGATGGGTTGTGATTGGTATGAGATAGGTGTCTTAGATAGGAAAACGGGTCGGATGGTTAACCGAGTGATGGAACGTGGGAAAATAGCTGGTTCTGTCGCGTATTGGCGCGCGAAAAATACACAAAATCACGATATCTATATACGGCCTGATTTTGGCGCATTGGAAAGTGTGCTGTGGCCTGCCGTTGTGCTGTTGGATGATATAAGTCAGCCTGTGATAGAAAAAATGGTGGCTGACGGATTAAAGCCTTGTGCAATACTAGAAACCAGTCCTGGGAATCTTCAAGCTTGGGTTCGTCTGGGCATGGATCCAGTGCCTAAAGTGCATTTAACAGCCATTGCGCAGGCTTTGGCGCGGCGTTATGGTGGCGATTTAAATTCAGCTGCATTTCGTCATTATGGGAGGTTGGCAGGATTCACGAACCGAAAGCAAAAACATAGAAGACAAGGTATGCATCCATTTGTATTAGTTCGCGGCGCATGGGGTGGAATGGCGAGGGCGGGAACTGACTGGTTAAATTGGGCGGTAGAATATGGTGATCGGGATAAGGCCAGAGACTACGCCAGAAACCGCCAGAATGAAGAAAAAAAGAGGTCCTTGGATCCTTCGAGAATTGATTTTATGGCAACGCTTACCATGATCGAACAGGGATGGCCAGATAGTGAAATTATGGCCGTTTTGCGCGTGTCTCCGGGATTACAGGAGCGGAAAAAAGGACATGTCGAGGATTATCTGAGACGAACGATTGAGGCTGCACGAAGACAAAAAAGGATGGTACCCGAGTAAACCCTTTTTTATAAACATGTTAGAATCAATAAGCTCAAAATAATGCTGTTTGAACCTGGTTAAACCAGGTTAGCAATATAAAGCTCTTAATGTGAGTTTATTAAGCAACTTTTGAGTGGCTTTCATTGAACCGGTTTAAATCTCGTTTTTATTTTAAAAGTTGGGAGTTTGTTAACCCAAAAATGAGATGTGATGGGCTTTTTAGACTTTGTCTGTTGCTTATTCATCGACACATTTCACCTTCTTTACGATGACCTGTGAGAGGGGGTTTGGGTTTTTTTGATTTGATCTGGACTACCTTTTGATAGATTTTTAACCGTTTAATCGAGGTTTAAGACCCTTGATCTAAAGGGAATTTTGCCTCCATTTTTTGTTCATGTTATGCTATTACTTGTAACCGGGTTAAATGGAAGTGGTGAAGGGGTTTAAAGAATTATGGGATGTGTAATGGAAAGAAATGATCTTATCATACTGGGAATAGAGGAAAAGGCTATCCTCATTGAAGGTGGTGAAACGTTAGTCACAATCAGTGCATTAGCTGGGGCATTGGGGATTACATACCAAGCACTTCGCAAGCGTTCTGGTTGTACGTTCAAAACCGTTAAGAAGCGAAAATATGTGGTAATGAATTCCGGCCTAAGTGATGAAATTCAAGGTTTATGCAGTGATAGGCATCAAAAGGAAGTGGATAAGGGAGTTAAAAAGGAGTCAAGTCTTGAAAATCAGATTGTTGAACTTCGTTTAACCGTTGCACGGCTGGAGGTAGCAAAAGAAGGACAGTTAGAATTGATTAAGGAGCTACGTGAAGAGTTGGAGACGCTACGTAAAGCGTTAAATCAGTCACAGCACTTGCAGCAACAGCAGATGTTACTACTGATGCCAAGCTCAGATGAGCCTTTGCCTTCAGATGAGCGAGAAAAGAAAAAGTGGTTCCCATGGTGGCGGAAGCGTCCATGAGGTGAGTTTATTTGGATGATCCATAGCAGACTACCTTTTTCTTTTGATAAGCTATCCTCGTCTGTTCTCGCGCCAATAACACCCCTTTCCCGTTGGGTCCTATTAGTGTTTTTTGACCTAACGGGACCGCCGATGCGTCGGTTCTAGTAAAAATTTCCTTTCAATTTTTGGGTTTCATGGTTGACAATCGCAATAATTTTTTTAATTCCAATAGTTTGACCGTCAACCCACTATTACAACTCTCCTGGAACTTGTTGACTTTGTTAGCTATGGGTTGACGTGGCGCTTACTTTGACCAGGCTTACCCTGGGTGTCCAGTGTTTCGGATTTTGGTTCAACGCACGCGCGTATGTATGCGCGCGTCCTTGCTTGTCTTGATAATATAGAAACACCTTCGGCGCCGTTTTTTTAGAACCCCATATTTTGGGGTGTTATACCCATTTGACCACAAGATTTATGTGGGTAATGGTCAAGATCCCTTGTCTTCGTTACACAGTTTGGTATTTTTTCTCTTGCATAAAAGGAGAAAATGAGCAATGCTCTATGGTAACTGTTTTAAAGCAGTTGTCGTGATCTATCGCGGTGGGTTTTGTTAGCAGCAAAACAGCTGAGAAGTTAGCGTAGCTATGCGCGATACTTTGTTTGCGACTTGGGAAGCATAACGAAAAAGGGACCCTGTTAGCAGCAGGATCCCCAGACAATGTTTCCCCTGTGTAGAGCCAGGGGGTTGTTCGTGATGATCTTAGATTACCGGTTTATGTCGCGTTTAGCAACAGTTTATTGCTCATGGGCTGTAATTTGTCGATTTATCCCTATCTGTTTATCTGAAACAAAGATAGGTGATATATGAGCCGAAAAAAAACATGCAGTTTTGGCGCGAAAATGGAAACGTGGCGGCGAACGCGGCGTGAGGTTGACAAGGTGGGCTACTGGCTGCAGTATGCTCGTGACGTGGATTTTGGCGGCCTTGGTGAATGGTACGGGAAGTTACACTGGGGGATGTATACGTGTGGTCGTTTTCAGGTAAGGGCTGATTATGAAGACAAGATGGGAGTAAAAGAGCATTGTATTGAAGCTACGGTATCATGTCGTTGTCGCCCTTGCGCGATTTGCCAGAAAAAATTATCGCTTCGTCGTTCTGGGATTTTGAGAGAAGCTCTACCAATTATGCATAGAGATATGCCGGGGGTACGGTTCATTTTTCTTACGTTGACAGTGCGTAATTGTGAGGTGGGAAATTTGAGGGAAACGTTGAAGGCAATGGGCCGTGGGTTTCATCGCCTGGCAGATAGGAAATGGGCGCCGCCACGTGTGAGCCTTGTTTCAGACTGTTTAGAGCCGGACCGCTTGTATACGATTGCGGATGCTGTGGCGGCGGCGCTGCCTGGCGGTTCAAAGGAGATCGGCGAATTTAGTAGGGATTGCGCGCGGGCAATGGGAGATATAAATCTTGCGCCGCCATCTGATGGCCAGGTTGACGGAGAGCTTGCATGGTATGGGAGAACGTGGGTAAAGGTAGGGAATAGGGCGGCACGTAAGAAAGAGTATAAGCGACGGCTTCCCCGTTTACAGTCAGTCAAACGGACGGAGAAAGAGCCAGAGTTTAGCTATTTTAAGGCGATTGAGGTTACAAGGAGCAAGAATACGGCTCATCCTCACTTTCATATTATGTTGGGAGTAGACGGTAAGCGTTATTTCAACGGATCATTTTTGACCCAAGCGGATTGGTTGTTGATCTGGCGGCGAGCGATGCGGCTAGATTACTTACCATCTGTGGATGTTCGGGCAGTTCGGGATAATGAGATGGCTCAAGAACTGGCGAAGTACTGTCTTAAGCCTGAAAAGATAAATGTTAAAGATGAACAACAGCGTGATTGGTGGTTGACATTTATAGCTGAAATGAAAGGTTTGCGGTTGGTTGCTGTGGGCGGTGCTTTTCAGGACTTTGTTAACTTTAAACCGTTGAAAGAGGAGGATTTAGAGGAAAGTGTTTCAAGACCTGAAGGTTATGACCGAGTAGGCTTGTTTTTGTATGCATGGTGTGCTACTCGGAGGAATTACTATCGTTGTGCGCCGCGTTTTGAGCGGTTGATCATAGCGGATCCCTTTTTTGATGGGAGAAAGCCGGAAGGACGTAATAAGCTGTTTGATACGTTGCTGCTTGAACGCGAAGGTGATTTGTTTAATACGTCTTAATGGGTCCTGTTCGCCTTATGAGTTTTGCGGGTGTAAGAGTCGCATTTAGGAGCGTATTAAGCTGTAAATTTAGCGTTACTTCTACTTTGGGTTTTGAATAGGAACCTCAACTATAGAAGGCATTTACATGCTCAAACGTGGAGTAAAATGGATGTTGGCGACTACTCTAGGTGATAGGTGTCATATTGCACCCTTTTTTAACAGTTGGTGGATGGGACGTTTTGATGTAGGTGTTGAAGGCTTTTTGTTGAAAGGTGCGGTCCGTGGCGTATTGCTCTGTGGTTGTATCCCAGGAGAGCAATAAGAGAGGGAAGAGGCTTTCTGCAGTGAATTTTATTTTTGTGTCTTTGATGGCTTGGGGAGCCGTTGACTTTTGAGGGTCAACGGCTGATTTTGGGTGGGTTAGGTTGGGCGGTCGTACTTTGAAGAACTCTTATGTTGGCGGTGGGTCTCCTGGTGTATCGTCAGGAAGTGGGTCTTCATTTCCTCCGCCGTAAATATAACGGAGTTGGTATGTTGTGAGCTTTATCATTGTGTCTCCTTAGAAAGATGGCTTTCGATGATCTCTAGTACGATTGAGATCTCTGGGTCTTTATACATTTTAAGCCACTCTCTAAGGTTCTCATTTTTTATTGGGGTAGTTCTGTTTATCCCTGCTTCGATTATTTCTGTAAAGATCTTCATTCTCTTGGATTTTTTGAACCATTCTTGGGTTTTGTTTAATGTGTCTATCGCGTGGTTTTTGTCGTCTAAAAGGATGGAAGGTATCGTGCTGTTAAATAGTGCTATATTTGCTCTATCTGTATCTCCGGTTTGAAGGAAAAGGGAATATGCTTCGATGATGGTATCTCTTGAGTTTTCCCATTGACCTATGGTGTATAGGAGTTGCCCTTGTTTGAGTTTCCATGTAGCTATGAAAGAAGGGTCGGATTGAAATTTCCCATAAGTCATAAATTTATAAGCGAGATTGAGGTATTCGTTGGCCTTTTTATAGTCTTTATTGAATCTGTAGGTATTTACTAATTGTAGAGCTGTTGTGAATGCCTTTTTCCATAGATATTTGCTTCTATACCATTCTAAGGCGGAGAGGAGATAGCCGGTTGATGTGTAAGTATCGCCAGTTATATTTTTCACAAGGGCGATCGTATACCGGGCATTGTGTAGGACTTCCTGATCAGGATTCTCTGCAATGAGGTCATATGCCACTTTTTGGGCTTCTACATAGTGTTCTGATCTATATAGAGCATGGCTTGTGATGTAGCGGGTTAGGTTTGATTGATCTTGGTTGCTGAAAGTGTATTTTAGTAAACCAGTGGGGCCTTGGGTTGCGAGTATGTAGCGCCAATCGGGCTGTGTTGTGGCTCTGATGGTCATAAAGAGACATAAGACTAGGGCAATAGAGAGGAAAGGGCGCTTTTTAAGAAGGCTTGGGAATCGCTGTCGGTTATTGTTTGGGGAGGGGGTAGAGGTGGTGGTTATTTGAAGGGGTTCTTCTAATATTGGGGGATTGAGTCGAGCTATCTCTTGGGGTGTGAGAATGGCTTTAACTTGGCTTGTATCAAATACGTGTGTTTTGTGTCCTGTTGGTCCTTTCATTTGTCGAACTGGGCTTATGCCGTTTTTGCGCAATAGGTTTTTGATGCATTGCCTAATTGCGTGATCATCACTCATTTCTCGAATGGTGAGTTCTTCTGCATCTGGTAAATTGTAAATAGTGTGAACGGTAGATAGATTTTTTTCTCGGCTCATTTGTTCCCCCTGGCGTGATTTTACAGGGATTAGGTGATGATTTGAAATAAAAAGTCGAACCGGGAGAAAAGAAGTATTAAAAAGAGAGAATGTTTTTTTTAAAAACCATTTGAAAGTAAATGGGTTGTGAATTAATGTTCAGGAAGAAACCAAACCTGCATGGGTGGGTTAGGTGGGGCGGGGGTCGGGTAGAGCCGATCCCGCTTCCTCTCTTGCTTCAAGACTTTCTCCTTAAGTGTTGAGTTTTTTTCGATTTTGCCGCGTGAATGTATCACGCGGCAACTTTTTGAATTGAATTAATGAGGTGGTAAAAAAAGGGTTATAGAGAGTGATTGAAGGCGATGGACGGCAATCCCCCCATGGTAATGTCGTAATCCTGAGGGTGGGGGCAAGGTTTACCTTGTCCCTGCCTTTTTTTGCTTAAAGTAAAAAGTTTGACAATTAATCTGGCTGAAAGTATCATGGCGACACATAACACTTGGCTCAGTCAGAAGGAGCGTTGTGAAAATGGTGAAGAAAGCATTTTGGATTTTATTTGCATCATGGGTTGTGATTGCGCAAGATGAAGGTCTTAAGACGGAAGTTCTCCAGGAATTTGACGATGGGGTTACGATTTACGGGCGCTTTGTAGATGAAGAAGAAATCTCCCAACTGAACTTTAATAAAATTTCAAGCCTTAACTACTATGTTCTTGATGAGATGAGTTTTAGGGTTTCGGGGGAGTGGGTTTATATTGATGAAGCGCTTTTATTTGAGCATCAGATCGTAGCGGTGGTGTCTCCTTTGGTTAATGAGGGGAGCTCTTTAGCGGTAAGCCCAGATAATTTCATTGAGTTGTTTTGGAAGTACCCGTTTGCTACGAACAAAACGGCGGATGTGTATTTTTCTGTGATGTCGGATAACATGCCGTTTCCACAAAGACTTATCAACCCGCATGAATGCAATTCTGGATCCCATAATGAAGTAGCACCGCATTATGTGGATACGGCTGAAGGAGAGAGAGTTTGTCATGGAACTGTGGGCAGTAGTGGTAAATGCTTTGGAACGGTTGGAGAATTGGGTTATTACCTCTTATGCAAAACATGGACATCGGGTTCAGGGATGGAAGAAAGATCACTATGTCGGGCAACGATTAAGTGTCAGAACGGTTTTGAAGGTTTGATTGATGATGGTCCTGGGAGGGCTTCGGAGCTTTCTTGTAGTACGGTTACTACAGGCGGTAATCAAGTGTTCATTGGACAATTTGACCTACAAGAGAGTAGGGATAAGGGTTACATGATATGTGGCAATCAAAAGGTTGAATTTGATTGTACGCACTAGGAGTATGGTTATGTATTGGATTTTGTGGCTTTTTTTAGCTGTGTTTCCCATTATGGGTCAGGATCATGAAGTGGTAGAGGCTGATTTTTATTTCATAACAGATGTTGGCAAAGAAGTGGTAGGCCGTCGTCTCTCGGAATCTGAAAAAGGCTCTGTCCAATTTGTAAAACCTAACTCTGTGAATTATTATGTGTTAGATGCGACAACGATTCAATTGTTGGGGAATGAGATTTATTTTGATGAACAAGTGTTCTGGGAATCTCGCTTATTACTGATTGTGAATCCCAATGGCTATAATGGGGATGTAATAGCCGTTGAACCTGAGGTTTTTATTGATCTGTATGAGGGTTTGATTGTTGGTCGGACTCAATCTGCTGAGACCTATTTTAGCTTTTTGGATGATTTGCCATGGAAGGAACCAAGACCGAGTCGGGTTATTCATCCCCATGAATGCTCTCAGAATCACAGTAGTGAGCCCCCGCCCCATCATGGGGATTCTGCTGACATTAACTCACCGTGTCATGGAACGGTTGGGTCCTCTGGATCAAGGTGTTTTGGGGTCAAAAACAATATCAATTTTACTCTGAGTTGCTATGTGAGGGACAAGGCAGACGGGAGTGGTACGGTAGAATTCTGTACGGCGAGGGTTTCTTGCTTTGATGAAGGGCAAGGCCAGATAGTTGGGACAGGATTTACTGCAAATGTTTTGAGTTGCAGCACACGGGCTTCAGATGGAAATGAAATTATAGTGGGGGCCGAAACTGGGCAAGCAGTTGGCTTTATCAAGTGTGGCCCTGATACTGAATTTATGTTGGATTGCAACCGTAAGTGATTTACGATTTTAATAATGAAGGAGTTTTATCATGTCTAAGAATTTATTAACAATCTTAATTTTAAGTTGCATTAGTGTTAACGTGTCATACAGTTCTACTTGTTCTGCAACTGCAGATGACTGCGATAATGCGACTTGTACTATTACGTCTCCAAGTGGAGGATCCACAGAATGTACTAGTGGCAAGACCTTTGCGAACTGTCTTGCTTGGGATGCGCAAGGGGCGCCTCATAGTACAAGTTCTAGATACTGTATTGATACTAGTGGTGGCGGGGCAGGGTGTGATTATAGCAATCCTTATTATTGGGTGTATTGCGATCCGTGGGCAATGTGATATGGATAAATCTATTCTCATTGTATTACTGCTCCATTCTTTATTTGGTTTGGGGCAGGAAAAGATCACTGTAGAAGTTAAACCAGTGGATTTTGTAAACCCACCTAAATTTTCAGATCATTTTCCAAGAGGTGTTAAGACTATCATTATGAGTGATGGTCTTATCTATTTCAGCTGTGAAATGGATCCCTTTGTTACAGTCATGAATGATAAAGGAGTCATTCTTGATGTGATTGGTGGAAGGGGTGGAGGACCCGGAGAACTTGGCCAGGGCGTATTGGCGATGGCTATGTGGGAGAAGGATCTTTATGTTGTGTCGGTGAGTAAGACGTTGCAAATGACTTGGTTTGAAGATGGCGTATACAAAGACCAAATCCACATGCCATCACAAAATATTCATTATGTGTCAATGAATTCTAATATGTTTGGAGTGGGAAATAATGTCGTTGTTTTTCCTGCCCACCCGGCTACAGGTAGGCTTGCGAATGCGTTTAAAGGTGAAATAGTAGAACCGGTCGGTGAACTGCTATTTGATCGAAGGGATGTTGATCTCATTAAACGGATTCCAGCTGCAAATGATACGATGTGGCAATATGATGGTGAATATTGGTATTGTGTTTTTAAGCATCACCCTATGGTACAGAAATACAACTCGAATTTTGAGATGGTGGAAACGTTCAATATAGAGGACTCTTTTACATTGGATCGACATTCCAAGATGCTAGATTTTGATTCATCTATGTTCAGTTATGCTCCACCATTGTTTTATGATTTTAAGATTAAAAACGGAAATATGTATTTTTCGTTGGTCGGTGGAATTATTATGGTTTCTCCAAAAGGGAAAACTTTAAAGCTTTTTACCTTTTTTGCTAAAGGTGAACCATTTGCGAGTAATGGTATTGATGGAAAAAGTGGACTTAATTTTCCCTATTTCGTTGTATTGGATGATGGTAATTTTTTATTGTCATCTTTTGGGGATAGTTGGGGACACCCTTTTTGGCGAGCTGAGATTGTTAAAAGTTCAGGTGTGAGGTTTTAGAAATGAGATGTTTTCTATTGTTATTGATGGTGTTTTTGTGTATTTCTTATGGCTATTCAAATAGTTGTACAGCAACGGCGGGAGATTGTTCAGCAAGTTGCTCTGCTGATTCTCCTCCAGGTGGTTCAACGTCTTGTCGTAGTGGCTCTAATTTTGCGAGATGTAGTGAAATAGATGCATTTGGCGTTGAGATTAGAGTGAGAGAGCGTTTTTGTGCTGCTGGCGGTGGCGCTGGTGGCTCAGAATGTGATTTTAGCAATCCATACTACTGGATTTTCTGTGATCCGTTTGCGATGTAGCTTCAAATGAATAGCGTGGATGAACTCTTCGGGGTTCATCCATGAAA
>JBNKOV010000103.1:0-11652 GCA_050294955.1 Holophagae bacterium | reverse complement strand
ACGATTTCACCGGAAATGGCCTGTGACGCCTTAATGACGCTGTTAATGTCGAAGGAATCGATGATATTGGAGGTTGTGGTTTCCGCAGCCTGAACAGGCTCTATGGCGGAGAAGGCGTGGGGATAGTGCAGCCGGAGTCGATCCGCTTTTGCCCTGGCGCCCCAGCGGAGATATCCCACATGGGCCGATCTCAACAATATGTTGCCTTCTCTTATGTTGCCTCGCGCCAGATAGAAACGGGCGGCCAGCTCACAGGAAAGCGCTTCCTCGTGGCAGAATTCCTGTTCCCTGGCCATGACCATGGCTTTTCTGTAGAACTGCTCGGCCTGCTCTATTCGGCCTCTTACTCTCGCATAACCCGCCTCGGCCAGGTTCAATTTGTGGCTGCTGCCGGGCGCGTGCTTGGACCACTTTCTCAGCCTTTTAAGATTGGCTTCACAATTTTCCAGGAATGCCAGCCTCTCGTCCTTTGCACACTCCTTGCACAACTCCAGTTGAATGAGCGTGGCGTAAAAAGTATAGACCAGCAGGATCAGTCGGGCGCTCATCATTTCCATAAACTTCTCGGCTTGGAGCGCATGGCCGTGGGCCGCCTCGAAATTCTTATAATAGTAGTGTCGGATCATCGCCAGAAAGTGAAAATTGAGAATGGCGGCGCCGTGGTCTTTATCGTTCAGGTCGCCCAGGTGCTCCGAATCCTGATGATCTTCTGGAAAATGCGCATCCAATCCGGATTTTCCTGTAAGGCAAGCACAGAATTGCTTGAGGTTTAGGATCAGAGGCAAGGTGTTTTCCCGCTTCAGGCGCGAAAAGAGATTGTAGTATTGAGAGGCCCTTTTTCCCAGATCCTCCAGGTTCTCACCCAGGAAGAACATCTGCTCCAGTTCAAAATGGGCGCTATAGGCCGCATACTCCAGGTCGCCCAGTTCCAAGGCCTGCCGATGGGCCATGGTCAACTTGGGCGCCGTGTCCCGAAGGCTCATGGTCCAGGGCGCTATAAATGCATAATTTCCCACATAGATGGATGGCTGAAGCTCACCCGGATTAAAGGCCTTCATAACCTGAAGAGACAGATCGCCGAATTGATAGGCGTCTCGATACTTGCCGTACTTGCACAAGATCATGCCGTAGGACATATAGGCGAAAGCGGACAGTGGACCATTGCCGTGACGGATGGAAAAATGAATCCAGTGGAACACCAGCAAGGTGAACATTTTTGGAGACGCCATCAACATGATCACCGTAATGCAGTTAAAGATTCGGGAAATGGCCAGTTGTTTGGGGTTCCGCATCCTCTTCAAATTCACCAGGTTCTTGATGATATGCGGCGCGATGGCAATGCGCGTGTTGAGATAGCCGAGAAAAACTCGGGTCTTGCTTGAATGAACGGGGAGCTGCACGCCCAACTCATTCAAGATTTCCAAAGCGCTGTGGATCGCCGCCTCAGATTGGTTGCAGCACGCTTGCGCTTGCACCTTTATTTCGTAGGCTTTAACCTTGTCCAAAGCATGGTCGGCCTCGTGAAATATGACGCCTATCAAACGATGCATGTTCGCATATTCCTGGTTGAGATAGGCCGCTTCGGCCAGGTCTTCATAAATGGCCAACGTCAGTTTGTAGCTCTTCTTCCAACGATCAGAAGGCAGGAACCTGAGGCTGATTTTCAGATAGTTATAGGCGCTTTCATAGGCCGCCGACCGTTTGGCCTTCAGGCCCGCTTCGTAATTTAAACGAGCCGCGGTAATTCTTGTAGTGATGTCTTTTAAAAGATCTTGAGCCGTGTTGTAGTGATTGACTATCTCAAAAATACGCTGTTCCCTTTCCTTATTGGAAAGGCCGCGCAGGAGAAGGCTGCCCGCCTTTAAGCAGATTTCCTTCAGACGGGGCGACGGGATAAGCGAACGCGCCGCCAGCATCACCCGGTCATGGACGAATTGAAACCAGCCATTGGCCGAATCACTTTCAAGGATGTATCTATAGGTTTCTTCCAGGGGAACGATGAGCCCCTCTTCCAATGCCATCTTAAGGCATGTAGCTGTTTTTGAGCGGCTTGTTTCACTTATTGTGGCAAGGGTCTGTAGGTCGAAACTGGTTCCCAGGCACGCCGCTCTTTTCAGGATTTCCTGGCTTTCAACAGGCAGTTTGCGAATTCTTCGGGTCATGAGCGTAATCACGTTGTCGGTCATTTCCGCTTCGCGAATCTGGTCCACATCCCACCGCCAGGAAGCGCTTTGAGAATCGAAATAGATAAACTTTTCCTTGTATAGGGTTCTCAAGAATAGATTCACAAAAAAGGGGTTTCCCAGGGTCTTCTCCCGACAAACCTCTGCAAGCGCTTCCACGTCCTCTCGGCTGCGTCTCAACGTATCCGCCAGTAATTGCGAGATATGGTCCACCGACAGGGGATCCAGATGGATGGCGTTGACACAAGCGCCCGCCTCCTGCACCCTCTTCAGTTCTGCGCGGAGGGGGTGGTCCCCATCTAATTCATCTGTGCGATAGGCCCCGATAATGAACAGATTCCGCGTCTGCGAGTCCATTAGCAGCAAAGACAGCAGTTTCAGGGAGGAGGCGTCAATCCATTGGCAGTCATCGAGAAAGAGGACGAGGGGATGCTCGTCTGTGGCGAATACCTTCACGAAATTTCGGAACACCAGAGAATGACGATTTTTAGCCTCCGACGCAGGCAGGTCCGGAACCGGTGGTTGGGTGCCAATAATCAGCTCCACCTCGGGAATGACCTCCGTGATGATGCGCCCATTGGAGCCCAGCGCCTTCTTGATGTTCTCCCGCCAGAAGGCTATCTGCAATTCAGACTCGGTTAACAAATGGTGGATAAGATCCCGAAGCGCTTGGAAGAACGTAACATAGGGGATGTTTTTATTAAATTGGTCAAACCGGCCTTCAATAAAGAAGCCCCGTTTGCCCACGATGGGCTTTTGGATTTCGTGGATAAGCGCTGATTTTCCAAGCCCGGAATAGCCGGAAATGAGCATTAACTCGGGTTTGCCCCGGGAGATCCGATCAAAAGCTTCGGTGAGCGCTTCGATATGGGACTCCCGACCATAGAGTTTTTGGGAAATTTGGAACTGATCCGAGACCATGACGTGCTTCAGGTTTGTCTTGTTTGAGGTCTGATCGGCCAGAAAATCCTGGCGGCAGAGTTCCAAGTCGGCGCACAGCCCAAAGGCGCTTTGGTAGCGCTCCTCCGCCGTTTTGGCCATGAGGGTCATGATAATATCGCTCAAGGAAAGGGGAATATTGGGGTTCAATTCATGGGGCGGTATGGGCGTCCGGGCGATATGATAGTGAACCAATTCCATCGCGTCTTCAGAAGGAAAAGGGTTTCTTCCCGTTAAAAGGCGATAAAAGGTGGCGCCCAGGGAATAGAGATCGGAACGATAGTCGATCATGCGATTCATTCGACCCGTTTGCTCCGGAGACATGAAGGCCAGGGTCCCCTCCAGTCGAGTGGGGTTCACCGCGGCCTGGGTCTGACAGGAAATTTCGGTCACAATGTCGAAGTCGATGATTTTCAGTATGCCAGTCTTGGGGTTCATGACAATATTGGAGGGGTTGATGTCTCGATGAATCAGGCGTTTCTCGTGAATTTTCCCCAGGCAACGGGCCGTTGGGGCGGCGATTCTAAAGAACGCCTTGATGTCGGGCAGCTTTTTACTGTAGAGGCGGTCCAGAGACTCGCCGCCAATATCCTCCATAACAAGCCAGACCTTTTCCCGGGCATGGGCCAGTTCAAAGGGGAGAGGCGCTCCAGAGCCGCTCAGCTCCTGGAGAATGTCGAACTCTCGTTTCAGCCGGAAGATGTCTTCGTCCCTGGGTTTCCCCGCAAAGGTTTTAAAGATGGCGGGTTGCCCGTCCAACTCACTCATGCCTCTAAAGACAATGGACTTGGAGCTGTTAAAAAGCTCATCTGTAATGACGTAGTTGGGAATTTCCAGCATGAGGCGCCTGCCGTGAGTTCAGGTTCCCGGATACGCTGCAAAAAATAACAGGTGATCAATAAAAGAGGTTTGCAGGCAAACCGGATGATAGACCACTGGTTTACACCCTTATACAGATAAAGAATAGCATAAATGCCGCGCAAGTAGCAAGAGTCGAGAAAATAATCCAGCCTTTGAGAAATGAGAATCATTGGGAATTTAACCGATTCGGTTTTTGGCTTTAAAGGGAAGGGGATGGGAAAAGAGCCTGGAAGGCAAACGGATTTTGGGGCCTGGGTATTTGAATTCCCATTGAGAATTCCCTTTATTTTCATCTTGGAACGTTATAGGATAGTCGGGCTGTCCAAACCCGAAAGGGGACACAGGCATGGCGGAATGAAACGCGTGGGGTGTTATTTGTGAATGTGAAAGATATGGTAGAACAGCTCGATGCGCTTCCCAGCAGAAGTATGGAAGGGTTTCGGCAGGTGATTGAGTCGTTGGAAGTGGATGAGTCCTGGCTGGACGAGCAAATTCCAGACCCGTTGCCTGAAGACCGTTATCTCCGAATCCTGCTCCATCACGGAAGCGATTATGAGGTTGTGCTCGCCGTATGGCCAGAAGGCGCCCATACCCATATTCACGACCACGGATCCGGAGACAGCCACGGCATGGTTCGGGTGCTCCGGGGAGAAATCTTCAATAATGTATACGAATTACGCGGTGAAGGCCGGGTGGCGCGAGTCCAGGAATTGGTTCATGGGAAAGATGAGCTGATACCGGTAAATCAGGGACTGGTCCACGCCATGGGCAATAATCGCCTGGATAGGGGACCGGCAGCAAGTTTGCATTTTTATGCGCCGGTGATCACCCATGTAACCTATTGGGACTCAGAAACCAACCAGCGGCTGATTGTTCAACCGCAAATTAACCGATCAGAAACAGAAAGTAAGTAAAACCATGAAATGCAGGGGCTTTAATCCTATCATCACCAAAAACCATCCATGTTCTCATCATTTTTTGTTGACATGGTATGATCACAATGATAGGATTCCTGAGTTTTGCGCTCGGCCCGTGCGCGATAATTATTGACGAATTTAGGGAGTTATCGGTGCCAACCATTAATCAGTTAATCCGTAAAGGACGAGAAAAGCAGATTTCAAAAACCAAGTCGCCCGCGCTTCAGTCGTGTCCGCAGAGAAGAGGGGTTTGCACCCGGGTGTATACCACTACCCCCAAGAAGCCCAACTCCGCATTGCGGAAGGTGGCTCGCGTTCGTCTGACTAACGGGATCGAAGTTACCAGTTACATTCCGGGTATCGGTCATAACCTTCAGGAGCACTCGATCGTTTTGGTTCGAGGCGGCCGTGTTAAAGACCTTCCCGGTGTTCGTTATCACATTGTCCGCGGTACATTGGACTCCGTGGGGGTTGGCGAGCGCGCCCAGTCTCGCTCCAAGTACGGGACCAAGCGTCCCAAGGTTAAGAAATAGGTAGGAGAGTAGGTCGATGCCAAGAAGACGTTCGATCCCCCCCAGAGAAGTTTTACCGGATCCGGTATATAACTCTACGCTGTTGGCGAAGTTCATCAACAACTTGATGTCCTCCGGTAAGAAATCAACAGCTCAAAGCATAATTTACGGCGCATTTGAGGTGATCCGGGGTAAAACCGGCGAAGATCCCTTGAAGGTGTTTAAGAAGGGTTTGGATAAAATCAAGCCTGCATTGGAAGTTAAATCTCGTCGTGTTGGCGGCGCAACCTATCAGGTTCCCGTTGAAGTGAGCCCACGTCGTCAGTTGTCTCTGGCATTGCGCTGGTTGATTGACTACGCCTCCGCTCGTGGCGAGAAAACTATGAAAGATAAACTGGCCGCTGAGATTCTCGATGCATCTAACGGCCGTGGAAATGCTGTCAAGAAAAAAGATGACACCCACCGTATGGCTGAGGCAAACAAGGCTTTTGCTCATTATCGTTGGTAAGCGTCTCTCGTAGAGACAGCACATTCATTGACAATCAAGGGTAGTAGGGTTCGACAGTTTGCCGGGCGCTCATGAATCTCATGATGTCGCCCGAGCCAAGGCGCGGCAGACTGTCCCTTTACAACACCGGAATCGGAAAGTGGCGGTATGGAACGGCTAACTCCTCTTCAACATATACGTAATATCGGAATCATGGCTCATATTGACGCTGGTAAGACCACGTCTACCGAGCGGATCCTGTATTACACCGGCAAAAGCCATAAGATCGGAGAGGTTCACTACGGAACCGCCGTCATGGACTGGATGGAGCAAGAGCAAGAGCGCGGTATCACCATTACCAGCGCGGCAACCACCTGCTCCTGGCGGGAGTATACGATTAATTTAATCGATACCCCTGGTCATGTGGACTTTACCGCTGAAGTAGAGCGTTCCCTGAGAGTGCTGGACGGCGCAGTCGCTGTGTTTGACGGCGTGGCTGGCGTTGAAGCGCAATCGGAGACCGTATGGCATCAAGCCGACAGATATCACGTACCTCGCATCTGTTTTGTGAACAAGATGGATCGGGCCGGCGCCGATTACGAGCGCACGGTAGAGATGGTGAGAAGTCGCTTGAACGCCAATCCTCTTTCCATTCACCTGCCCATTGGGTCGGAATCAGACTTTCGCGGATATGTAGACCTTATTGAAATGAAGGCCTACATCTGGGCTAGCGACAGCGAAGACGAAAGCGTTGAGGCGGGCGACATACCCGCTGAACTTTCAGACGCCGCCCGCGAAGGTCGTGAAAAGTTGATGGAAGCGATTGCCGAATGTGATGAAGCGTTAACCGATTTCTATCTGGAAAACGGGGAGCTGACCACCGAGCAAATACGGAGCGGATTGAGGCATGCCACGCTTGCCCTCAAAGGCGCTCCTGTACTTTGCGGATCCGCCCTCAAAAACAAAGGCGTTAAAGCTGTCTTGGACGCCGTAATCGATTTCCTTCCTTCTCCCGCAGATGTGGGCGTGGTGAAAGGTCACGATCTGGACTACAAAGAAGAAGTGGTTCGGGAAATGACCGATGACGCGCCTTTTGCCGCTCTGGTTTTTAAAATCATGAGTGATCCCTATGTAGGCAATCTGGCCTATATTCGGATTTACTCCGGTTCCCTGGTTGCTGGCGGCTCGGTTTACAATGTGGGCAAAAAGAGGAAGGAGCGCATCGGGCGCCTGCTTCGAATGCATGCAAACAAGCGCGAAGAGCTTAAAAATGCACACACTGGCGATATTGTCGCGATTACGGGCTTTAAAAATGTCGTAACCGGTGATACAATATGCGACGAGTGTGCGCCTATGCTGCTCGAGCGAGTTGAATTTCCGGATCCCGTGATTCATATTGCTATTGAGCCAAAGACGAAAGCCGATGAAGATCGGCTGACACAAACTTTGGATCGTCTTTCGCTTGAGGATCCGACCTTTCGGGTTCGGGTAGACGGCGACTCTGGGCAAACCATCATTTCAGGAATGGGCGAGCTCCACCTTGAAGTTTTGGTTGACCGCATGGTGCGGGAGTTCAATGTATCCGCCAACGTGGGCAAACCCCATGTGGCGTATCGCGAAACCATTTCACGAACAGTCGTGATGGTGGAGGAGCATGATCGTCAGGTAGGCGGTAAAAGACAGTACGCAAAAATTAAAGTTGAATTGAAACCGCTCCCCCGCGGAGACGGCTACAAGTTTGTAAACGGGTTGAAGGAAGGCGAGCTTCCTGCTGAATTTGTTGCAGCGGCGGCTGAAGGTTTTGAGCAGTCAATGAACAGTGGTGTTCTGGCCGGCTATGAAATGCTGGATGTGCAGGTTACCCTGGTTGGCGCGGAGGCCCACGATGTGGACTCCAGCGAGATTGCTTTCAAAATAGCAGCATCCATTGCTTTCAAAAAAGGCGTCAGAAAAGCCTCGCCAGTCATTCTGGAACCCGTTATGCGCGTTGAAGTCGTTATGCCCGAAGAATATATGGGTTCTGTGGTGGGCGATCTCAATTCCCGATCCGGGAAAGTCCAGAGTATGGAAGCCCGGGGGGAATCTCAAGTTGTGAGGGCCGATGTGGCTCTCGCCAAAATGTTTGGTTATTCCACCTCTCTGAGATCGGTATCTCAGGGGAGGGCTACTTATTCCATGGAGTTTTCACACTACGCGGAAGCGCCCAAGTCGGTGCAGGAAAAGTACGCTCCACAGCAGGTGGGTTCTGATGACGGCGCGAGGAGGGCAGGGTGATTAACGAAACCATCCGCATTCGTTTGAAAGCTTATGATCACAGAGTTCTGGATCAGTCAACGAGACAAATCGTTGATACTACTAAAAGAACAGGGGCCGTTATCGCGGGTCCGGTGCCATTACCGACCCGTATCCGCAAGTACACGGTATTGCGGTCCCCGCATATCGATAAGAAGTCCAGGGAACAATTCGAATCCCGCACGCACAAGAGGCTGATCGACATTCTTGAGCCCACTTCCCAAACCGTGGAAGCGCTCATGAAGCTCGACCTCCCCGCAGGTGTTGACGTTGAAATCAAGACCTACGCAAAGTCCAAGTAGCCGCGGGATTTGAGGAGTATTGACAATGGTTAAAGGTTTGATAGGTAGAAAGATGGGCATGACCCAGATTTACGATGAGTCCGGACGCGTGGTGCCCGTCACCGTGCTTGAAGCCGGTCCCTGCATCGTAACTCAAGTCAAGTCCCAAGATAAAGACGGGTATCATGCGGTTCAGTTGGGCCTGGTTGAGAAAAAGGCGCCCCGCAGTCTTTCCAAACCTGAAAAGGGGCATCTGGAAAAGAACGGAATCGCCCCGCTCCGTCATTTAAAAGAATTTAAAATTTCCTCTGATATGGAAATCAAAGTTGGCGATCAAGTTCTGGCTGGCGCTTTTGCCGTTCAGGACAAGGTTACCGTTTCTGGGATTTCACAGGGTAAGGGTTTCCAGGGTGTGATTCGGCGTCACGGTTTCGGCGGCGGTCGCATGACCCACGGTTCCCACTTCAAGCGCGCCCCCGGTTCTATCGGTCAGTGCGCCACCCCTTCTCGGGTGTTTCCCGGTAAAAAGATGCCTGGACAAATGGGTTCCAAGCGCATCACTACCAAAAACCTCGAAGTCATTCAGGTTATCGAGGACAAGAATTTGATTCTGGTCAAGGGAGCCGTTCCCGGATCTAAAGGCGGCATCGTCGTCATCCGGGAAAGTTAAAGGAGAGAACAATGCCGAAGGCGAAAATTTATTCGTTGGCAAATGAAGTGGTAGGTGAATTGGAGTTGTCGGATGACGTATTTTCCGCGCCTCTGAACCGCCACTTGATCTGGGAAGCAGTGAACCACTACCTGGCCAAAGGTCGGGCAGGCACTGCGAGCACCAAGGTCCGTTCCGAAGTGGCCGGTTCCGGTCGTAAGCTTTGGAAGCAAAAGGGCACCGGTCGCGCCCGTGTCGGCGATATCAGAACCCCCAAATGGCGCGGCGGCGGAACCGTTCATGGACCCAAGCCCCGCAGCTTCGACTATGCCTTCCCCAAGAAAAAGAGACGGGGAGCCTTGCGTTCCGCCCTGTCCGATAAGCTTGCCAATGGGGGCATTAAGATTGTGGACAATCTCGAACTTGATAGTCACAAGACGTCCGGGTTCGTCAAGGTTTTGAAGACTTTGGAGCAGGACAAACGCGCCCTTCTGGTGGACTCCCAAGAGAACACCACGCTCCAGCGCGCTTCAAACAACCTTCCCAATGTGAAGTTCGCTGTGCCTTTAGCGCTGAACATCCACGACTTGCTGAAGTACGATCATCTTCTCATTTCTCGTGAAGCCGTACTCCAGATTCAGGAGGTCTTAACGAAATGAGTGAACGTATGAACAACATTCTCCAAGCTCCCCATCTCTCTGAAAAGAGCATGTGGGTTAAAGAGAACGACAATGTATACGTCTTCAAGGTTCGCACAGACGCCAACAAGGTGGAAATCAAGAAGGCAGTCGAATCTCACTTCGACGTCCAGGTGACGGGTGTCAAAACCGTAAGCGTTAAACCCAAGAAGCGTCGGGTCGGCCGCCATATGGGCAAGACCGCCGCTTGGAAGAAAGCTTACGTTACCGTAAAGCCCGGTTCCGGTGAAATCGAGTATTTTGAAGGGACCTAATTAAGTTTAAGAGGTTGATTCCATGGCTTTGAAATCATTCAAACCGACATCACCGGGTGTACGCTCGCTTAAGTTGGTGGTCAACAAGGAGCTTTCCAAAGAAGGGCCGATGAAGTCCCTTACTGAAGGCAAGTCATCCAAAGGCGGCCGCAACAACAAGGGACGCGTTGCCATTCGTTTCCGTGGTGGCGGTCATAAAAGAAGATATCGCGTTATTGACTTTAAGAGAAACAAGGTTGACGTACCGGGCGAAATCGTTCGTCTCGAATACGACCCCAACCGGTCTTCTCACATTGCGCTCATCAAGTATGCAGACGGCGAGTACAATTACATACTCGCAGCCGACGGCATGGCTGAAGGCGGCACGGTTATCGCCGGCGCCGAAGCCGACATCCTGCCCGGCAACTGCCTGCCCCTGCGCAACATTCCCGTGGGCACCATGATCCACAATATCGAACTTAAAATCGGTAAAGGCGGCCAGATGGCCCGTAGCGCTGGCGCTTACGCTCAGCTTCTGGGTAAAGAAGGTTCTTATTGCACCTTGCGTCTGCCTTCCGGCGAAGTTCGTCTCGTGCATCTCGACTGCCGGGCCACCATTGGTCAGGTTGGCAATCTGCTCCACGAAAACCGCAAGCTGGGTAAAGCCGGCAGAAAGCGCTGGATGGGTTTCCGTCCCCACAACCGTGGCGTGACCATGAACCCTGTCGACCATCCCATGGGCGGCGGCGAAGGCCGTTCCTCTGGCGGTCGTCATCCTTGTACGCCTTGGGGCAAACCCACCAAAGGCTACCGGACCAGAAAGAAGAAGCAGAGCGACAAGCATATCGTTAGACGCCGTCGCTAATAGAGATTATTGAAAACTCAAAAGGAGTTTGAGATGCCACGTTCATTAAAAAAGGGACCTTTCATCGACTACCATCTTTGGAAAAAGGTGGCTGCCCATGATGGCAAAGAGGGTAAGGTGATCAAGACCTGGTCCCGGCGTTCCACGATCTCCCCTGAAATGGTGGGTATGACCTTCGCCGTACACAACGGCAACAAGTTCATTCCGGTATACGTGCAGGAGAACATGGTGGGTCACAAATTGGGTGAGTTTGCCGCCACCCGGACCTGGCGTGGTCATGCCGGTCAGAAGAACCAGAAAGGTTCGAGAAGGTAAAGGGGGAATAAGGTGATCGCATCTGCTAAAGCGAAATATATCCGCGGTTCAGCTCGCAAGGCGCGTTTGGTTGTAGACCAGGTGCGCGGTCAGAGAGTAGAAGATGCCGTAAGGATCTTGAAATTCTCCCCGAAGCGAGCCGCTCGGCATATTGAGGAATGTCTCAAGTCAGCCGTTGCCAACGCGCAAGAACAGGAAAACATGATTGATGTGGACGATCTGGTCATTTCCAGAGCTGTCGTAGACGAAGGGCCCACCATGAAGCGGATTCAACCCCGCGCCATGGGTCGCGCTTTCCGTATTATGAAACGGTTCTGTCATATTACGATCGAACTGTCCACCTCGGAAGCGTAAACGGAGGTCTCTCTTGGGTCAGAAGGTTCATCCAACAGGATTTAGACTTGTTGTCAATAAAAAGTG